>JAHJUC010000139.1 GCA_018829385.1 Alphaproteobacteria bacterium | reverse complement strand
GCTGTTCGAGCGCACTACGTCAACGCTGTTTGCGCCGCCCACCGCCGGGCCGATCGTCGTCATCGCCCGCCGCATCGCCCGCAGCCTGTGGCTGGCGCGGTTCGGCTCGCCGTTCAGCCAGACGCCCGCCTGGCTTGCCTGACCCGAAAGTCCCACGAACGGTGAGCGCGGACGCGCCGGCGATCAGCCGACGGCCAGGTTGCTGACAGAGGACGCGCCGCCCTTGCCTTCCGGATTGACCACCACGACCGGCAGCTTGGCCTTGGCGGCGACATCGTCCGCCGTTAAAGTCACCTCGATGCGGCCGGGCCCCTTGTATGCGCTCGCCCGCTCCTCGGCGCCAACGGTTACCCTGGCCTTGGAATCGAAATTCTTGCCAGTCACGACCAGCGTCAGGTCAGCGTCTTTCACCGCCTTCTTCCCCGGCTCCAGCTTGTCGATCACCGGCGGTTTCGCCGCGGGCTGCGGCTTGTCGCTGGTGCTGAACACCGACTGGAACACTTCCTCGAGCTTGTCGGAGGCCTCCTTGGCAAACATGCCGGCGAGCGCCGCCAGCGCGGCAAAGCCGAACGGATTGGCCGTCTGCAAGACCTGATCGCTGTTGCCGACGGACGCCGTGAACAGGCCGCCGCGGATCACGAGATAGAGAAACAGCGCCAGCCCCATGCCGATCGGCAGCCGCATGACATACCACCAGTTCCAGTCCGGATCGTAGCGCTTGAGCCCGTGAAACGTGGCAAAGGCGCGCGCCGAGAAGATTGCGCTACCGAGAGCCCCTGAGATGAGTACGATGGTCAGCAACCGGGCCTCAATCCCGAAATTGTCGGTGATGTTCCAGATGCTGCAAAGCCTGGGCGTCGCCGCTCCGGCAGTCGCCACCGGTGTAGCCGCGCCGGTGGCGACTGCCGCAGTGCCGGGCGCTGCGGGGCCGTTGGCTGGCGGCGTACCCGCAGGAGGCGTGGCAACTGTGGTGGATTGTTCCGTTGTTGGCTTCACCGGATCTACCGGACAGGCCGATGGCCAGATCAGTACCAGCAGCAGGGTCAAGCCCAGGATCGATACCAGCAAATAGACCCCGAGAAAAAAACCGTTGCCCCGCGACGCCGCCACATCGGATGCAGTATCATTTACCGAATTTCTCACGTCACCGGCCTGCTGCATGCTCCCCTCCACTCATTGAAAGCAAGTATGTGCAAATGCAAAATGCGACCGCAGCATAATACAAATCGCATGCCACCGCCATCTATGCTTGCAATTTGATGCAAATGAACTTTCAGAGCAGAATTTTTCAGGCCAAAAAGATTCAGCGCCGGCTGAACTCGGGATCGTTTTCGAGCCGGATCGGCTGGCCGTGCGGCGTGGCGTGGGCGGCGCGCTGCCAGGATGCGGACAGGGCTTCGACCAGTTCCGGACCGGCGACGCCCTTCTCCCGCAGCAGCACCTCGAGTGCTGCCAGCCAATGCGCATAGTAGTCGCTGCCATCGGCTGCGGCGCCGGGTCTGGCGACTTCGCGCGAGAGGGCCGCGGCCCATTCGGTCCAGGTGAACAGCCCGCGCTCGTTGAGCGCCACGGCAAGCGCGAAGGCCTGCGCCTGCCAGGGTTCGGCAAAGACCGGGGCATCGGGACCGGCGCCGGGGGGCAGCTGAAACGGCAGTCCGGATGAAGCGGCGGGATCAGGCGCGCTCAAGATAGCTCTCCCAGGCGTCGATCGATACGGTCAGCGCCGGATCGCCGCCCTGCCCCCAGAGTTCGCGTCCGTCGAAACAGACGGTGTAGACATGCTGCGGCGCCTCGCCCTTGCCATGGGCATTGGTGTCGGGAAAGACGAAGCCCTCGCGCACGGCCTCGATCACGCCTGACTTGCCGCGGGCATAGCGCGGCAGCCGCGTGTGACCCGTCGGGTGTTCATTGAGGGTGCGGACCCGGTCCCCGGCCGCAAATTTCGGCGCCGCTTCGACCTCGCGGTTGCAGGGACCACCGCGGGCGAGGACGCCCTCGACATCGGCCTGATGCAGCACCCGCTTCGGCGTGACGCCGGGCCAGACCTTGTGACCGGTTTCAATCTCGTCGGCGGAGACGAAGCCGTGCCGCTCGAGCAACACCTCCAGCGCCCGGATCCAGATCTCGTAGTAGCTCGCCGCATAATAGGTCGCCGGATGCAGGCTTTCGCGGGCATGGCGGCTTTCATCGATGGTCCAGGCGCCGAGCGCTCCCGATGCCAGCGTGACGCCAAGCGCGCGGCGCTCCCAATCGGCGTGGAAGACCGGTTCGTCGATTTCCGGCGCGACCGGGCCGAAGCCCATCTGCCCGCCGAGATCGTGCGGCCCGTTCATATCCCGGCTCCCGGATCGGCCTCAGGCGGCCACAGCGCGCCGGGTCCGAGCGATCCGGGCCGGAGCGGCAGGCCGGTGCCGATCATCGAGTCACGGGTGACCAGCCTGGCCAGTTCATCCTCGCTCAGGCCATCGGTTTCCACGGGGCGCATCGGCACCACCATATAGCGCAGCTCGGCGGTGGAATCCCACACCCTGATGCGCGTATCCTCGGGCAGCTTCAGGCCGAATTCAGCCAGCACGCCGCGCGGATTGATTACCGCCTGGCTGCGGTAGGGCGGCGCCTTGTACCAGACCGGCGGCACGCCGAGAACGGTCCAGGGATAGCAGGAGCACAGCGTGCAGACGATCAGATTATGGGTGTCAGGCGTGTTGAACACCGCCTGCATGTGCTCGCCCTGGCGGCCGGTGTAACCTAGCGAGGCGATGGCCGCGGTGGCGTCGCGGGCGAGCCGTTCGGCAAACTCCTGGTCAACCCAGGCCTTCGCCACCACGCGGGCGCCGTTGCGCGGGCCGACCTTGTGCTCGTAGGTCTCGACAATGGCGTCGATGGCGGCCGGGTCGATCAGACCCTTCTCGGTGAGGATCGTCTCGAGCGCCTTGACCCGTGCTGCGAAGGGATCGAGCTCGTTGTCATGGTGGTGATCGTGAGGGTGGTCGTGATCGTGCGTGTGATGGTCGTGGGTCATGGCGCAAGGTTAGCCCGCGGCATCGCCCACCGCAATATCGCCGCGCCCTGATGCCACGGATCTGTATCCCCGAGGACCGATCCGCTAGGTTCGGCCATGGACATTCTGATTCTGGGCGGCACCGGCTTCATCGGCGCGGCGATCTTGCAGAGGCTGATCGCCGATGGCCATTGCGTCACCGGGCTCGGACGCGACACAAGCCAGGCCGCGCACCGCTTTCCGGGCGCTCGTTTCGTGCACGCAGATCTTGCCAGGATGTCCGCGTCCACGGACTGGACGGAGCTGGTGGCGGACCACG
>JAHJUC010000138.1 GCA_018829385.1 Alphaproteobacteria bacterium | reverse complement strand
TTCGATCGGCAAGGACGCCAAGGTCGCAAAGCCGCACGACTGGATGACCGCAACCATTTTGGTGATCCGCGACCGGGTCATCGATCGCTGGATGGCATCCACCCGCAAGACCTACGAAGACGGCTCCAAGCGGGTCTACTACCTGTCGCTCGAATTCCTGATCGGACGGCTGACGCGCGACGCCGTGTCCAATCTCGAGATGCTCGACGAGGTGCGCGAGGCCCTGCAGTCGCTCGGAGTCGATTTCGATGCAGTAGCGGCACTGGAGCCTGACGCGGCACTGGGCAATGGCGGGCTTGGCCGCCTCGCAGCCTGCTTCATGGAATCGATGGCGACCGTGGATATTCCTGCCTATGGCTACGGCATCCGCTATGTCCACGGCCTGTTCAAGCAGCAGATGAGCGACGGTTGGCAGGTCGAACTGCCCGAAACATGGCTCAGCCGCGGAAACCCCTGGGAGTTTCCCCGCCACGAAGCCGCCTACGAAATCGGCTTTGGCGGCGCGGTCGACACCATCGGCAACGGCTCGGACGAAACCCAGCGCTGCATCTGGAAGCCGCAGGAGCGGATGATGGCCGTCGCCTACGACACGCCGGTGGTCGGATGGCGCGCCAGGCGGGTCAACACGCTGAGGCTCTGGACCGCCCAGCCGATCGACCCGATCCTGCTCGACGCCTTCAACGCCGGCGACCATATCGGCGCGCTGCGCGAGAGCAACAAGGCCGAGGCTCTCGCCCGTGTACTCTACCCCGCCGACCAGACTCCCGCCGGCCAGGAACTGCGCCTGCGCCAGGAATATTTCTTCTCCTCCGCCTCGCTGCAGGACATCCTGCGCCGCCACCTGCAGCAATTCGGCGACCTGCGCACCCTGCCTGACAAGGTGGCGATCCAGCTCAACGACACGCATCCTGCGGTCTCGGTGGCCGAACTGATGCGGCTGCTGATCGATGTCCACCGCATGGAATTCGATCCGGCCTGGGACATCACCCGCAAGACCTTCAGCTACACCAACCACACGCTGCTCCCCGAAGCGCTGGAAAGCTGGCCCGTCCCCTTGTTCGAACGATTGCTGCCGCGCCACATGCAGCTGGTCTACGCCATCAATGCCAAGGTTCTGCGCCAGGCGCGCAAGGACCGCGGCTATGACGAGGACCAGATCCGTTCGGTCTCGCTGATCGATGAAGGTGGCGAGCGCCGCGTGCGAATGGGCAACCTGGCCTTCATCGGCTCCCACTCGATCAACGGTGTCTCCGCCCTTCACACCGACCTGATGAAGCAGACCGTGTTTTCCGATCTGCATGGCCTCTACCCGGACCGCATCAACAACAAGACCAACGGCATCACGCCGCGCCGCTGGCTGATGCAGTGCAATCCGGAGCTTTTCTCGCTGATCCGGGAAGCGATCGGCGACAGTTTCATGGATGATGCGGAAGCGCTTTCGGCATTGGACCCGTTTGCCGGCGATGCCGGCTTCCGCGCCCGCTTTGCTGCGGTCAAACGCGCCAACAAGGTACGTCTGTCCAATCTGGTTGCCCGCCGCATGGGGATCAAGGTTGATCCCTCTGCGATGTTCGACATCCAGATCAAGCGGATCCACGAATACAAGCGGCAATTGCTCAACATCATCGAGGCCGTGGCCCTGTACGACCAGATGCGCTCGCACCCCGAACTCGACTGGACGCCTCGGGTAAAGTTCTTCGCCGGCAAGGCGGCGCCGAGCTATCACAACGCCAAGCTGATCATCAAGCTCGCCAATGACGTCGCCCGGGTGATCAACAATGATCCGTCCGTGCGCGGCCTGCTGAAGATCGCCTTCATTCCCAACTACAATGTCTCGCTGGCCGAGATCATGGTCCCGGCCGCCGACCTGTCCGAGCAGATATCGACTGCCGGGATGGAAGCGTCGGGAACCGGCAACATGAAATTCGCGCTCAACGGCGCGCTGACCATCGGCACGCTCGATGGCGCCAATGTCGAAATCAAGCAATGCGTCGGCGACGACAACATCGTCATTTTCGGCCTGACCGCCGCGGAAGTGGCCGACCGCCGCGCCACGGGCCACAATCCACGCGGCATCATCGAGGCCTCGCCGGAACTGTCGCAGGCGCTGACAGCCATCGCCTCGGGTGTCTTCAGCCCGGATGACCGCGGCCGCTACAGCGACCTGATTGCCGGAATTTACGACCATGACTGGTTCATGGTGGCTGCCGATTTCGATGCCTATGCCAAAGCGCAGCGTCAGGTTGACAGTTTGTGGGTTGACGAAGAGGCTTGGTATGGCCGTACTATCCTCAATACCGCGCGTGTGGGATGGTTCTCCTCGGACCGCACCATCCGCCAGTATGCAAAGGAAATTTGGAAAGCCGGCCCA
>JAHJUC010000137.1 GCA_018829385.1 Alphaproteobacteria bacterium | reverse complement strand
TCGCCGCGGTCCTCGACGCTGCAGCCGAGTTCGGCAAGGGTTCCGGCAAGGCCCGCCACGCGGTAGGAGGCCGGACCCATCAGGCAGCCGGGATTGGATTGACCGCTGTCGACGGGCGCGCCGACAAGAATGCAATGCTGGTTCATCGGATTTCCTCTGTTCCGGCAACCCGTCGCAGAGGCGGCTGGCGGTTGAAATGGGAAGTTTGCCCGTTCCGGGCAGCAAAACCGCGCTTGTGTCAGCCAACTTTGCCAAATTGGCAAACCCGGGCGGGGAGAAGCAGGCGTGCCGGCCTTGAAACGAGGAGGAGATTGGCTCTTTGCGAAGCTTGGCTGATCAATTATGATCAAATCGAAAAGAAACTTTACCAGATCGGTAGCACAGCATGTCAACATTGGACGATATCGACATTCGCCTGATTGCGGCTTTGAGGCGCGACGGTCGGGCGTCGATCTCCGATCTGGCGGCCAAGCTGAAGCTGGCTCGCGCCACCGTGCGCAGCCGCATCGAGCGGTTGATGGCCAGCGGCGAGATCGCCGGCTTCACCGCTCTCACCCGCGCCGACGTGACAGCGGCGCCGGTCCGGGGACTGACCATGATCGGCATCGAGGGCAGGGGGACGGAGCGGATTGTTGCCCATCTGCAGGGCATGCCGGCGGTTCAGGCGGTGCATTCGACCAATGGCCGCTGGGACCTGATCATCGAACTGGCGACCGACACGCTGCAGGAGCTCGACGACACGCTGGTGCGCATCCGCCGATTCGAGGGCATCACCTCGAGCGAGACCAACCTGTTGCTGTCATCCCGCCGGGCGTCGACCAGGCGCTGATCTTTTCTTCCGGGCCAGGTATGCATTGGGCGGGGCTTGCGTCGCGGCAGCGCCGGCTCGTCGCTGTAAACCCTTGAAGTAATGCATGTACGTTATCGCTCAAATGAATCCATTTGAGCGCGACATGCATTAGGTGCGACGAGCGGAACCAAAGCCGGACTTGGGCGTTTATCCGTGAGGACGGTTTGCGCCGTCAGTCATACGGACAGAAGTTTCGGAAAGGAACAGCGCCATGCCCAATCAGGATGTGAAATCGGACGTCAGGACGATTGTCGAAGACCCCGGTCTGTCCGATGCCGACAAGATCGATTTGCTTCAGCGGATGCACGAAAGCGTTCGGGCTGAAATGCGCGCCGCGACCGAAAGCGCCATGGTCAACGACAATGATGTCGGCGACGAGCTCAAGCATATCGAGCAGGCGCTCGACGAATTGTCAGCCGATGTTGTCTCGCCCGAGGATGGCGGCGGCGCCACCTTGTAGCCGACAACATCCCCCTCGGGTGGGATCTCAGAAGCCGATGTCGAAGCGGCGGACGACGCCGAAGGAGGCGGTGTACTGGTTCTTCGAGCCCTGCGCGGTGATCGGAGACCTGGCCGCATCGCCGGTCAGCCGCGACCAGCCGGCGCCCGCCTCGACAGCCCAGTTGTCGTCAACCTGGAACCGTACCCCGGCTTCCAGGCCGGCGCTGTACAATCCGCCCGATGCGGTCGTCGCCGGATAGAGCGCGGATGCTTCCGCCGCGGTGACGCCGAAATAGGTGTTCGTGAACTTGGAGCTGCCGAAATTCAGCCGCGGCCCGCCATGGAAGGTCCACTGATCGCCAGCCTTGAAGATGGCGTCGGCGCCAAGTTCCGCGCGCACGCCCTTGTGGCCGCCCAGTCCCTGCCGCACCGCGCCCGTCACCCTGAAATTGCCCATCTGGTACTGCGCCTTGACGCCCAGTTCGACCGCGGTGTCGATGGTGTTGAGCCCCGTCAGTTCGGGTGAATTGGCGACCGAGCGCTTGCCGATCACGTCGATCGACGGGCTCAGCGAAAAGCCTTCGTCCGACCCGCCGCCAATGGCAAAACCGTTCGGCAGTTCCAGCCGCTTGAGCCGGAACAGCGGAACCGGCGAGAGCACCAGCTTGCTGGCGCCGAAATAGCGTGGCGCCACCTTGCCCGCGGCACCCAGCTCAAATGAGATCCCCGGGCCACCGGCGTCCTGAGCCTGAGCCTGCGGAATGAACGCGGCGGCTGCAGCGACAAACGGAATTACGGTGAAGCGGAGGCGTCTCATCATTGGTCGGTCCCGGGGTAACGAACTACTGTTTCAGATGTCAGTCACCATAAGTGGTGAGGGTTAACAACCCTGTGTTTGGTCACAAATACGGGAGCGTCTTCCTGCACACTCGCCACCGCTTTGTCATTTGCCTGCCTCCTACGCAGGACTGCCCCTGCCGGATCAGCAGGAGCGTATCGATCTGTCCGCCTCTTGCCACATAATCCATATGTGAATATGTTATTCAAATAGGAATTTGGGAGGAGTCATGGGATCTTCGTTCGAGCCCACGGTGGGGATTGCCAGCACGCGTCCGCGCAACATGCCCCAGGAGCATGCGGAGCTGCCGGTCTGGAACGCCGAGAACTGGTTTTACGAGGACTGGCAGCCGGGTCACCGGATCCGGTCGCTGCGCCGGACCATTGCCGAGGGCGAGAGCCACATGTTCAACACCCTCGTGGTCGACATCCATCCTTACGTGCAGGACCAGATGTTTGCCGAAACCGAAGGCATCTTCGGCCGACGCCTGGTCGCCGGCGCCTTCGTCTTTTCCGCAGGCCTCGGACTGGTGGCCACCAATTGCGTCAACGCGTTTTCCTATGGCTATGACAAGCTGCGCTTCATCAAGCCGGTCTTCATCGGCGAGACCATCTACACGGTGCGCACAGATCTCGACAAGAAACCGCGCTATCCGGACATGGGGCTGATCCGCGCCAGCTACGAAGTGTTCAAGGGCGAGGGCGAGCTGGTGCTCTACTGCGAGCATCTCCAGACCGTGAAATACAAGAACCCGGCTGAGTTTGCCGGCAGGACCGAAAAGACATCATGACAACAGACACCGACCTGCCACTGGATGGCCTCGTCATCCTCGACATGAGCCAGTTCCTGTCCGGCCCCTATGCGACACTGCGGCTGCAGGATCTCGGCGCCCGCGTCATCAAGATCGAGCGCCCGGAGGCGGGGGATCTCTCGCGCTCGCTCTATCTCAGCGACACCGAGATCGACGGCGATTCGACGATCTTTCACGCCATCAACCGCGGCAAGGAGAGCCTGGCCATCGACCTCAAGAACGAGGCCGATCTCGAGGGGCTGCGCAAACTGATCGGCAAGGTCGATGTGCTGGTGCAGAATTTCCGCCCCGGCGTCATCGAGCGGCTCGGCCTCGACTACGAGACCGTTCGCGCCCTCAATCCGAAACTGGTCTACGCCTCCATCAGCGGCTATGGCGAGGAGGGACCCTGGGTCAGGCGACCCGGCCAGGATCTGCTCGCCCAGGCGCGCTCGGGGGTGATGTGGCTGAGCGGCAATGACGGCGACGG
>JAHJUC010000136.1 GCA_018829385.1 Alphaproteobacteria bacterium | reverse complement strand
GGACTGGCCTCCCAGATATGCAGCAATCACGTCGGGGTTCTTCTGCACCTCGGCCGGCGTGCCCTCGGCAATCTTGCGGCCGAAACTCAAGACAACCACCTTGTCGGAGATCGACATCACCAGGCCCATGTGATGTTCAACGAGCAGAACGGTGACGCCGCGGTCGTCGCGGATGTGGCGGATCAGGCGTCCGAGCTCGCCAACCTCGTCGTGATTTAGGCCACCGGCGGGCTCATCGAGCAGAAGCACGCCGGGCCGGGCCGCCAGGGCGCGGGCGATCTCGACCCGCTTGCGGGTGCCGAACGGCAACCCATCGACCGGAAGATCGGCGACGTCGCCGAGTTCGAGATAATCGATCAGTTCGCTGACGGTTGCGTTGACCTCGGCTTCCTGGCGGCGAACCCATGGCAGGCGCAGCGCATCGGAGAAGAAATCGCTGCGGCTTGAGGCATGGGCGCCGACGCGGATGTTGTCGCGCACCGACATGCGCTGGAACAGCGCCACGTTCTGGAACGAGCGGCCGATGCCGATCGCAGGCATCTCGTGCGCCTTCCTGGCGAGCACCGACTGGCCATCATAGAGAATGTCGCCCGATGCCGGGGTGTAGAGCCGGCTGAGGCAGTTGAACAGCGTGGTCTTGCCCGCGCCATTGGGGCCGATGAGGCCAAGGATCTGTCCCTTGTGCAGCTCGAACGCAATGCCATCCAGCGCCACGATTCCGCCAAATCGCACGACAACGTCGCGCACGGCAAGTTGGGGTGGCGAACTGACGGGTTGAGCTTGCATCAGGGACCTCCATGCTCCGGTCTGTTTTCATGCATGCCCGCCGCTTGAACCGCGGGCATCCAGGTCTGGTCAGGCCGAAGCGGCCGTCTTCCGTTCAGGGCATCATCGACAACACGCACGAGCGACGCCATCACCGGACCGACTTCCTTGTAAAGCCGTTCGGGCGGGAAATGATGCGGCGGCGCACCGCAGTTGAAGGCGTAGGTTCCCGATCCGTCCGCGGCGACCAGCGGCGCGCCCGCTGCGTAGATGTCAGGGCGCCATTCGCCGGTGGAAACGACAAAGCCGTACTGCTCGTAATCGGCAATGGCCTTGTCCATGGTCTTGCGCATCAGCATGCCCCTTTCGGGATGCTTCCCGACGGCGGCGAGAACATGCTCCTCGCGCTCCGCCTCCGGCAGGGTGACGAGCAGGGCCCGTCCCATGGCGGTTTCGACCAGCGGAATGCGCGAGCCGATTTCGAGCTGCACGGTGAATGTCGCGGATCCGCGGGATATGCCGACATAAAGCGCCTTGTTGCGATCCAGCACACCAAGCGCAACCGGCGCCGCAAGCACTTCGGCGGCCTGGTCCATGAAGTCGCGGGCGACGTGGCGAATGCCGAGATTGGCGAGCGCCGCATAGCCGAGCGTGATGGTGCCCGGGGCAAGCTGGTACTTGCCGAGCCTTGGGATCTGCATCAGGTAGCCGAGTTCGCACAGGGTGTAAGTCAGGCGCGTGACCGTCGGCTTGGGCAAGCCGGTGCGTTCGGCGATTTCCTGATTGCTGAGGAATCCGTCACGCGGATGGAAGCATCGCAGCACCTCAAGCCCCCGCGCAAGCGCGGTCACGAACTTGCGGTCGCCGTCGTGAGCATGGCTCGATCTGTCAGCGTCAACGCCGTCGGCGTTGCCACGTTCATTGGCTGTCATGCAGCCGCTCCTCCCTTTATTGACAAACAATCCATCACATTCTAGCAGTGAGGTCAAATAATAAAATTGAATTTCGCACTGCGGAACTGGGAGGTTTTTTGCGGACGTTGGAGGAGACCATTTCCGTACCTGAAACAACCGGCAGAAGCCCGCATCGGGCTTTGCCGGAGTGGTCGGACCATGCCGCCTTCAGCCCGGTGGCCGATCTCGACCGCGCGGCGCGGCGAACAGACGTCGCAACCGACGAAGGTTTTGCGGTCTGGCGCGAATGGGGCTCGGGCCCGGCGCTGGTGATGCTGCATGGCGGCGCCGGTTCTTGGAGCCATTTCTTCCGCCAGATCCCTATCCTTGCACAGGATTACCGGGTGATTGTGCCAGACCTTCCTGGGTTTGGCGATTCCGCCGACTGCAACCCGGAGGCTGACCCGCACCGGATGGCGCGTATTCTCGCGGCCGGACTCGACCGGCTCACGGGGACCGAACGGTTTCACCTGGTCGGGTTTTCCTATGGCGGGATCATCGGCAGCTTCGTGTCGCGCCTCGTCGCGCCGCGGATCGGAGGCTTCGTGATCGTCGGCGGCGTTGGCTTCGAGGCGCGGCGGCAGGATGTTGCGCTGTCGAGCTGGCGGCACATTTCAGATGCCGAGCACCGCCGTGTCCGGCACAGGCAAAACCTTCAGGCGATCATGATCGCCGACCCGGCGCGGATCGACGAAACGGCCATCCTGATCCAGCAATCCAATGCCGAGCGTTCGCGCCACGACACCCGCCCGACAGCCCGCAGCAAGCCGCTGACCGCTAATCTCGATGCAAGCGGGGTGCCGCTGGCGGCGATCTGGGGCGAGCACGATCAGCTTGCCGCGCCCTATTTCGACGAACGGCGGGCCTGGCTCGCCGCCCGCGATCCACAGGCATTGTTCAAACTGATTGACGATGCCGGGCACTGGGTTCAGTACGAGGCTGCCGACGCATTCAACGCGGCATTGACGGATTGCCTCCGCTCGTTCGCGCAACGGGCGGATAAATGAATTTATTCCTGGGAGGAAAACATGGCTGGTGACGTGAATTACACGGTGGATGGGAATGTTGCGGTTGTCACGATCAACAATCCGCCGGTGAACGCCTTCGGATTCGATGTCAGGAACGGCGTTATCGAGGCCATGAACCGTGCCGAAGCCGATCCTGCCGTTAGCTGCGTCGTGCTGACCGGCGGCGGCCGGACCTTCAGCGGCGGCGCCGACATCACCGAGTTCGGCAAGACGCCGCGCGAGCCTTCGCTTCCCGACGTCAACACACGTTGCGAGACCATGAGCAAGCCGGTGGTCGCGGCGATCCACGGCTTTGCCTTTGGCGGCGGACTGGAAGTCTCGCTCTCCTGCCATGGCCGGATCGCATCCGCCGACGCCAAGCTGGCGCTTCCGGAAGTCAAGCTCGGCCTGATTCCCGGCGCCGGCGGCACCCAGCGGTTGCCGCGGCTGATCGGGCCGGAAGCGGCCCTCGACGTGATCGTTCCGGGCAATCCGGTCGGCGCCAAAAAGGCGCTGGAAGTTGGCATTCTCGACCGCATTGCGGGCGACGATCTTCTCGCCGATGCCAAGGCCTTTGCGCTTGAACTCGCGGCGGCGGACGAAAAACCCAAGGCGCTGCGCGACCGCGAAGACAAGCTCGAAGTCGCGCGCCGCGACCCTTCCGCGCTCGATGCCCATGCCGCGAGCCTGACCAAGAAGACACGCGGGCTCGAAGCTCCGCTTGCCTGCGTCCGCGCCGTTCGCATGGCGCTCGACACGCCGTTCGACGAGGCGCTGGTCAAGGAACGCGAGATGTTCATCGAGCTGATGAACGGCGACCAGTCGAAAGCGCAGCGGCACCTGTTCTTTGCCGAGCGCGAGGCCAACAAGGTGCCCGGAATCGACCGGGACGTCAAACCGCGCAAGGTCAGCAAGGCCGCCGTCATCGGCGCTGGCACCATGGGCG
>JAHJUC010000822.1 GCA_018829385.1 Alphaproteobacteria bacterium | reverse complement strand
GTGGCCGGCGACATCGACCAGCGAGCGGTTGAATTTCTGCAGCACCAGCGCCACCGAATTGAGCGTCGGGTAGAACTCCGGCTTGACCGCCGACTGGTCGCTGTCGAACGTGATGTTGGACGGCATGTTGAGAATGATCTTATCGCCGACACGCGTCACCGACACGCCGGTGCCCTGCAGCTGCGCGCGAAGCTGCGCTTCCTGCTGGTCCATGTAGCCGCCCACGGCGCCGCCGGCGAGCGCGCCGATGCCTGCGCCGATCAGCGCGTTGCGGCGGTCGTCGCCGCCGGCGAGCGTGCCCAGAGCCGCGCCGCCGAGCGCGCCAAGCGCTGCGCCGCCGGCGAGGTTGGAGACCTTCTGCTGACCGGTATACGGATCGGTCGTGCAGCCGGAGACGAAGACGGCGGCCAGCGCCGCGATCAGGAGTTTGGATTTCATGATGGCCCCTCTTGGCGAAACTCGAAAATCGGACTTTAGCGGAAAATGCGGCAGGATGATGAATATTCTGTCACCGCGAAATTAACCCTGTGCGGCGCGGCGCTGCCCCTGTGCCCCGCTCCGCCGCGACCGACCGGTCACGATGCCTCCGCCCCGGTCTCCGTCTGTTTCCGTACAACCCTGCTTTCGTCACCCCTGCCCCCCGGGCAAGACAAGTGAGGCGACGTCGTTGCCTCCCGTTCTCGTCATCCTCGGCCTCCCTCTTTCGTCATCCTCGGCCTCCGAGCCGAGGATCCATTCCGTGATCCATCCGCGTGCCGCATTGTGCCGAGAGACAACGGAATGGATCCCAGGCTCGGGGCCCTGGGATGACGACGGCGGAGGCGTGTCATGACGGAAACTTGAGGCCGGCGTCGTAGCCGCAGTTGTAGGAATCCATGGCCAGGATTGCGAGCATCAACTCATTGGAAACGGTCATGACTATCTCCTGATAAAGTCGCCGTGGCGAAGCTTTGCTTCAAAACTGAAATCCTTCGGATCGATCTGTGGCACTACGGATGGTTCAGGATATTCACTCAACCACCCCAACACCGCCTCCACCCGGCCCTTGGTCACCTTCTCGTCGGTGATCGCAAGCGTGATCGAGGAGAGCGCGTAGCCGGGACCGAAGTGGGCTGCGAGATCATCGGGATCGACGCGGATGACACTGGCCGGGTCGGTGATGTAGGCGAAGGTGACCGGCAGCGGGTAGTTTTCGGGCATGAGCACCCGGGACTCTCCCTGCATACGGGCGATCCGATCCAGATCCCTGCCCCGGTCTCGGCCCCGGTCTTCGAGCGCGTAGTAGAAACGTTCGGCACTGCCACCCAAAAGCGCGAACAGGTAGCGCCCACCGCCGAAATCAACGACGGTGGCTTCTCCGGTGACCTCGTAGTTCACCTCGTTGCCGCTGGCCGGGAATTGACCGAACCAGGAGTCCACCTGAATGACCGAAGCCCCGCTGACAACACCTTGCGGCGTTTCAACCTCGACGATCAGCTTCTGGCGCCAGCTGTTGTGGTCCCGGCAGCCGGAGAGCACGGTCACCGCGAGAGCCAGTGCTGCCATGGCATACATTGAACGCCAGCACATACTCAATTTGGCACCTGCGGCGTAAGGCACGCGCACTGATACTTACTGTTTCTAGAATTCTGCTCGTCCTGCCGACTCATCGCGATCCCCGCCTGTTGCAACCCAGAGACGAGCATCGAACGGGCCGCCACGCAACCCTGCTCACACATGAAGATGCGGTTGTGGTTGATCGCCGGTTAGCGCAAAAACCGGGGACAGTTTACTTTTCACCCGAGCACCGGGTTGGACAACCGGAGTCCGGAGGGAAAAGTAAACTGTCCCCGACCTGCCTATTGGTCCAGCATCTCGCGCACGGCGGTGGCCAGCTGCTTGAGCGAGAACGGCTTGGCCAGGAAGCCGAATTTGGCGTCGGCGGGCAGGTTTTTCGCAAACGCGTCCTCGGCGTAGCCCGAGACGAAGATGAACTTCATGTCGGGATAGTCCTTGCGCAGCTCGGTCAGCAGCGTCGGGCCGTCCATCTCCGGCATCACCACGTCGGAAACGACGATGTCGACCTTGCCCTCGAGCTCCTGCAGCACGTCCAGCGCCTCGACGCCGGTGCCGGCCTCGTGCACCTCGTAGCCGCGGGCTTCGAGCATGCGTTTTCCCCCACGCCGCACCGCTTCCTCGTCCTCGACGAGCAGCACCACGGCCGAGCCGCCGGTGAGATCCTCCGGCCCGTCGGCGGCGATCTTCGCCTGCTTCGCAGCACCGGCTTCAAGCGTGGCTGCGGCCTCAAGCGCTGCGGCGGCCTTCGCCGCCTCGTCCTCGACATGGCGCGGCAGGTAGATGCGGAATGTGGTGCCCCGGCCCACTTCGGAATCGGGATAGATATAGCCGCCCGACTGCTTGACGATGCCGTAGACCATCGACAGCCCGAGCCCGGTGCCCTTGCCCACGTCCTTGGTGGTGAAGAACGGCTCGAAGATCTTTTCCAAAACGTCGGGCGCGATTCCCGTGCCCTGGTCGGCGACCTCGATC
>JAHJUC010000821.1 GCA_018829385.1 Alphaproteobacteria bacterium | reverse complement strand
GCTGCAAAATAGAGCGTGAAGGCGCGGTGGCGGAAGGCGGCATAGCGGTCGTCCGCGGGAGCAGGGGGTTGCATGGGTTTCGTCCGGTTGGTGCGCGCCGAGCTATACACGAACAACGGGCCTGCGCCATCATCTTGTGGCGGGCGAGACGGGCCTTAACCCTGCGGGATCTTAGGCGCGGCGCCACTCTTGCCGCTGGCGTCCGGAGTGTCTACATGTCTGTCACGCTAGGGCATTTCCGGTAAAACGGAATCACCGGAAATGCCCTGGCTTATTGTTTTCACGCACTTCCGGACGCGAAACCGGTTCCCACTTTCGCTGGAATTGCTCTAGGAACAGCCGGAGAATCTTATGATTGCAGTGTTTTCAACCATCGACATGGTCCTGGGTCTCTACACCTGGATCATCATCGGCAGCGCCATCTTCTCCTGGCTTTACGCCTTCAACGTTGTCAATTCGAACAACCGCTTCGTCGGCATGATCGGCGAGTTCCTCTACAAGGCGACCGAACCGGCGCTCAGGCCGATCCGCAGGATCATTCCGGATCTCGGCGGGCTCGATATCTCGCCGATCGTGCTGCTGATCGCGATCTTTTTCGTGCGCACCTTCATTGCGACATCGATCGCACCGATGTTCTTCTGAGCGGCTGGTATACAATCACTGACAGCGGCGCCGAGCTGGCGGTCCGGCTGACGCCTGCCGCCTCGCTCGACCGGATCGAGGGCCTGGTCGAGGATGCGGCCGGCGCCGTGCGGCTGAAGGCGCGGGTTCGGGCCGTGGCCGAAAACAACAAGGCCAACCGGGCGCTTGAAAAGCTCATCGCCAAACAGCTCAGGATCGGCAAGACCGCTGTCCGCGTGATTTCCGGGGAGACAAGCCGCGCGAAGATCATCCGTATCGACGGCGATCCGTCGGTACTGACCGCAGCAATCGAGGCTTTGGCCGGCTGAAACGGATTGCGCCACCGGTCCGGCGGACAAGTGGCGCGCTCGAATGGTCAGATGACCGGCCCTGATGAGAGGGTGGCTTCAGCCCTTGGCCTTGGCCCGGTCGATGGCTTCCGTGATCAGCTGGCGCGCGACTTTGGCATCGCGCCAGCCGCCAATCTTGACCCACTTGCCGGGTTCAAGATCCTTGTAGTGCTCGAAGAAGTGCTCGATCTGCTGCAGGGTGATTTCCGGCAGGTCGGTGTAGTCTTCCACCCCGGCGTAGCGCTGGGTCAGGTGCGGCGACGGCACGGCGATGACCTTTTCGTCCTGGCCGGCATTGTCTTCCATGATCAGAACGCCGATCGGGCGGACATTGATGACGCAGCCGGGGATCAGCGGCCTTGTGTTGCAGACCAGAACGTCGATCGGGTCGCCATCGTCCGACAGGGTATGCGGAACGAAGCCGTAGTTCCCGGGATAGGTCATCGGCGTGTAGAGGAACCGGTCGACGACCAGTGTTCCGGCTTCCTTGTCCATCTCGTACTTGATCGGCTGACCGCCGACCGGCACCTCGATGATCACGTTGACGTCTTCGGGCGTGTTGTTGCCAATGGCGATTGCATCGATACGCATTTGACATCCTTTGAGGCTGAGCGCTTAGGTTGGGGGTTCGATACTGGCTATTGTGGTGCAACGCAACATAAGTCGTGCGGTTTTCGCCCCTGTGGACCTGGAATTTTTTGATTCCGGCGATGGCAATCCGTACCATAGTATCAAATCCCGAGCAGGAGCAGTGCGATGATACCACGTACCAGCCAGTTGGCAGCGGCCATGATCCTGGCCTTTGCGACGGAGTCGGCGTTCGCCAACTCGAGCGCCTATACCGATCTTGACCCGGAACTCGTCGGTTGCCAGGCCATTGAAAGCGACAACACCGGCGGCACCTGGAAATGCCAGGGCTATGGGGATTACCCGTTCTACTTCAAGGAAGGCGATTTGCGCGCCTCCGTGTTTTACGGTCCGGTGCTGGAAATCCTGATCGAGGACGGGTTCGAGACCTTCGGTCCCTTCAACACCACCGGCAAGAAGATCGAATGGCGGCTTGACGCTGACGGCAGGCCGATCGCAGCAATCCTGCGCTATTTCATCTCGGACCCGGAGGGTGTTGCGGCCGATGGCCAGGTGCTGGTCGTCTCCCGCGTTGCACAAGCGGACGACGGCCTTTCCTGCGTGGTCGGCTATGTCGATGCGCGTTCCAACACAAACGCCAACGAACTGGCCCGGAAAATCGCAGATGACGATGCCGCGGACTTCGCCTGCGGCTACAATGAGGCCATGTGGTATGGAAAAAGAGGAGCCTCGGCGGGCATGACGTCAAGTTACCTGCCGGAAAGCCTCAGACAGGAATGAAGCCGGTTTCGGGCCCGGCGGTCCGGATCAGTTCCAGACGAAGGCCAGTTTCTTGAGGGTCTTGCCGTCAAAGGTCTCGTGGCCTTCGGCCACGTCGCGGCCGCCCTGGAAGCGGTAGAACTCCACGGCGGAATGGTTTTCCTCGAGACACCAGACGACGACGCCCTT
>JAHJUC010000820.1 GCA_018829385.1 Alphaproteobacteria bacterium | reverse complement strand
TAGAGCGTGTTGCCGGTCAGGTTCGTCCAGTAGACGGTGTCCTTGTCGGCGCTCAGAGCGATACCGTCCGCACCTGTCTGCATGCCGCCGTTCTTGAGCACCGGCCGGTCATCGATGTTGAAGAAGAAGTTCGGCTCGTTGCTGGTGAATTTGCTCTGGTCGAGAATTCTGCGGACCTTGTTGGCCTTGCTGTCGTAGATGATCAACCCGCCATGCAGCGGATCGCAGAAGATGCCGGAGTCGGCGATGTAGGCAAACCCGGTATCGTTGTCGACGGCGAGATCGTTGAGGAACGAGCATTTCGGATCCGCTTCGGCGGCGCTGAACTCGTAGCGCTGGAGTTCCTCGTTCCTGGCGATGTCCCACAGCACCAGCTTGGCATCGCCGGGCGCGTTTTCGCCACCTGCGACATGGCCCTGGTCGAGGATCCACATGACGTCGTTGCGGTCGATTTCAAAACCGAGAACGGCCTTCAGGCCCGCCTTGTTGGCAATGTTGTTCATTCCTTCGGACGGGTAGGCCGCGAGCTCCCAGACGTCGCCATTCTTGACCAGTTTCGAGAGTGTCGAGGGGATCGCCGGGCCGCCCCAACGCGCGGTCGAAACGTAGATATTGCCCTGGCTGTCAACCTTCGCGCCCTGGATGAGTGCCTTTCCGTAGGTGTCGCTCTTCTCCCATGCATCCCTGGTCGCGGCATCTTCCACCGAATAGGGAAGGCTGTTCCATTCTGCGATGACTTCAAGCTTCTCTTGTGCGACAACGGAGGTCGCCAAGGCTGCGGTGAGGGTTAATGTGATGAGATTCAATTTCAACATGTTCTGCTCCCTTGCTGTGGTTTGGCAGCCCGCAAGCTGTTGCCGCAGCTTGCGGGCCACCGGTTGAATTCAGATGCGTCCGTATTTGGCGAGACCGTCCCTGAGTGACCCGCTCTCGGTGATAAGGCGGGCCTGTTCGGCCTCGCGGGCATCGATTTCCAGCGCCATCTTCAGGACCTCTTCCGCATGTTCGCGAGGGACCCGGACAACGCCGTCGATGTCACCTACTATGATGTCGCCCGGCTTGATGATGACGTCACCGATGGCGACTTCCACGTTCGAAGCCAGGGTCCTGATCCGTCCCAGCGTGGTCCCCGGTGATACGCAACGCGAAAACACCGGAAAGTCGTAATCGCGTCTGATCTCGACGATGTCGCGCAATCCGCCGTCAAGAACAGCGGCCTCGTGCTTGTTGGCCACTGCTCCGGCCGTCATCAACCCGCCCCAAAGCGCCACGTCTGTCGTGCCATTGGTAGAGATGACGATCACGGAGCCGGCATCGGCTTCGTCGATTGCGTCGATTGCATGCTGCGGAGGAAGGAATTCGCCTGTCGGGCCTTCCAGAATGGTGACTGCGGGACCTACGATCTTTCTCTCGTTGATCCGGGGTTTGAAGGCCTCGGGCAGGAATCCGGTCTTGCCGGCTACCTTGTCGACGGCGTCGGCCACCGACGCCGTGGCAGCTCCGCGGAAACCGGCGATGAGTTCATCAAGTGTCATGTCTTCTTCCTTCAAACGATTGTGTTGAGTGTGGGATTCCTTGGGAGGAGGGTGCCGGACAATGCCAGCAGAAGTGTCGCTTGCGCTTTTCGGGTTGCTGTGGGCTTGGAGGTGGGCTCACCATCTGTTCACCCAATTCCTGGGGTGCTCGCCGGAAAGAACCCGGCTGATTTCTGTCGCCGCATTTCGTTGCAGGACACCAACCGAACGCTCCGAATACCAGGCCGTATGATCTGACAGCACGGTGTTGGGCGTTGACAGCAGGGGATGATCCGGTCGCACGGGCTCTTCCTCGAAGACATCGATGCCCGCGCCAAATATCAGGCCTTTGTGCAGGGCCTCGGCGAGTGCCGCCTCGTCGACCAGGCCGCCGCGAGATACATTCACCACGATTGTGGTCGGTTTCATCCGCGCAAACAGATCGGCATTCAGCATATGGTGGGTTTGCGGGGTGAGCGGTGCATGAACGCTGATGACATCGCTCAACCGGCACAGGCTGTTCAGGTCGGTCAATTCCAGGTTGGCCGCGTCCGCTTTGTCGTGTGAAAGAAACGGATCGAATACCAGGACCCGCGCAAATCCAAGTGCACGGAACTTGCGCGCAGTCGCCAGTCCAATGCGCCCGCACCCGATCAGTCCGAGCACCGCGTTCTCGCGGCTGGGGATCAAGGCCGCTTGGCCGATCCCCCACTTTCCAGATCGCACTTCGCGGTCGCGACTCGGTATACGGCGCTGGACCGCGAGATAAAGCGCAACCGCATGCTCGCTCACTTCATTCTCGGCCCCGTAATCGGGGATGTTTGCAACATAGATCCGCCGTTTCGTAGCTGCGTCGAGGTCGATATTGTCGACGCCGACACCGTAGCGCACGATGATCCTGAGATCGGGGCATATATCCATAAGGCCGGACGTCACGGCGCGCTCGCGCACCATGACGCCCAGGGGATTGATGGTCTTTAATGCGGAGGCCGCGTCCTGCTGCGGACCAACCGGAACCACTTTCAGGGCATGTCCTGAAAGGATGGATTCCTCGGTTGTATAGTCCGCATAGCCTGGTTCCAGAACGGCAATGGCATTCGCCATGACGCGACCTCTTTGTCTTGGTTAGTTGAAGGATGCGCGATAGGCGGCGACTGCCGCATCGAGCTTGTCGGGCCACTCGGCGCCAACTTCGCTCACCACGAATTCCCGCACGGCCGGCTGAGCCGCTTCGCGGAACATGGCCTTCTGTTCAGGGCTGACCGGGACGACTTCCATTCCCTTTTCAGAAAGGATCGCGCTTGCGTTGGCATCCTGCGCTGCAGTCATGCCGCGGTGGATGACCTTGGCGATCTCCACGCATTGGTTGACGGCGGTCTTCTCGGCATCCGTCAGTCCCTGGTAGAAGGTGTCGGACATC
>JAHJUC010000819.1 GCA_018829385.1 Alphaproteobacteria bacterium | reverse complement strand
CGGCGCGGTGTTCATCGAGGCAGGCGCCTGGATGCGGGCCTCGCATTTCCCGCAGGACGGCGAGGCGGGCTGGAAACAGTCTTGCGACCGCGAGACGCTGGCCGTGCGCGCGGGCGTCGGCATCTCCGATGCCTCGACGCTCGGCAAGATCGACCTTTCGGGCAAGGATGCGGCCAAGTTCCTCGATCTCATCTACACCGGCAAGATGTCTACGCTCGGGGTCGGCAAGGCGCGCTACGGGCTGATGCTGCGCGAGGACGGCCTGTTGATGGATGACGGCACGGTGAGCCGGCTGGGCGAGAGCCATTACCTGATCACCACCACGACGGCGGCTGCCGGCGAGGCGATGGCGCATATGGAATTCTGCGCCCAGGCGCTGTGGCCGGAGCTCGATGTGCGGCTGGCCTCGGTCACCGACCAGTGGGCGCAGATCACGGTGGCGGGGCCGGCCTCGCGCGAGGTGCTCAAGCGGGTGGTCGACGCTGACATCTCGGAAGATGCGATGCCGTTCCTGGCGGTGCGCGAGGTGAAGCTCCATTCCGGGCTCGCCGCGCGGCTGTTCCGGATCTCGTTTTCGGGCGAACTGGCCTTCGAGCTCGCGGTGCCGGCGCGGCACGGCGAGGCAGTGGCTGATGCCATTCTTGAGGCCGGGCAACCGTTCGGCATCGTGCCCTACGGGCTCGAGGCGCTCAATGTGCTCCGGATCGAAAAGGGCTTCATCACCCATGCCGAGATCGACGGCCGTACGACGCCGGGCGATCTGGGGCTTGGCAAGATGGTGAGCGGCAAGAAGGACGATTTCATCGGCCGGGTGATGCTTTCGCGTGAAGGGTTGCAGCGGGCCGATCGCGAGCAGCTGGTGGGGCTCAGGCCGGTCAATCCGGCCCACCGCATTCTCGCCGGCGGGCATCTTCTCGCGCCGGGCGCTGTGCCCTCGATGGCCAATGACCAGGGCCATGTCACCTCGTCGTGCTGGTCGCCGCATCTCAACTCGACCATTGCGCTCGCCATGCTCAAGCGCGGCCGCGAACGCCACGGGGAAGTGCTGACCGTCTGGGATCCGCTCCGGAACCTCGAGACCGAAGTGCGCGTGTGTGCTCCGGTTTTCCTGGATGCGCCGGAGGACGATTCCGTGGCGGCGGTCCGGGAGCATGCCCCGGTCGTGGCAAGCGATGGCGGTGCCGCCGATCTGCTTACAGGGCTCACGGTCAGCGCCTCCGACCGGGTGTCGCTCAGCCAATTGCCCGATGCGGCCATTTGCCTGGTGGCGGGTCCAGCCGGCAAGGACGCGGCGGTGCGCCGGGCGGCGAAAGCCGGCGACGGGACGGTCCGTCCGGTGCAGCCCGGTCAGGCGCTGGCCGTGGGTGAAGCGGGCGAAAGCTTCGCGGCGCTTGCCGCGCGGCTCGGCGCGTCTGCCGATCTGAGCCTGTGCGACCTGTCGGACGCGCGGGTCAGGTTTTCGCTTTCAGGCCCCGAAGCCTGTGACATCATCGCCACGCAGTCGGCGGTCGACACCGACGTGAAGCTGTTCAAGGCCGGCGCCAGCGCGCCGACGCTGTTCGGCCACGTGCCGGTGCAGCTGACGCGGCTTGGCAAGGACCGTTTCGAGGTGATGGCGTTCTCGACCTATGCGCGGGACCTTGCCGAGAGCCTGTCGCGCTCGATCCGGCTTCTGGGCTGAGCTGGGAGGGTGGCGGGCTGCGGCCATCCCGCCTGTCCGTGTGCCTTCCGCAGCGGCACGGACTGATGATTGCCCGCCCGGAAAGTTCTGGCGAAGCTTTCAGCTCCCGAATACAGGACAGGCTCTGCGCTGACTGGCCGTTGCTGGCCCGTCCGGCAACTTGCATTTGTTGAATATGACGCTTCTCTAGTATAGATTTGCATCAGATGAGCAATTTTATTGTCCATGAGAAAGCAATCACAGGCGGCGGTGCTGCCGTGCACGCGCTCGTCGTCGGGGTGGGTGACTATCCTCACCTCATTGGCGGCTCCGGTCCGCTGACGCCGAGCCATGACGGGATGCAGCAGCTTTCCTCGCCGCCGGTTTCGGCGCGCGCGGTGGCGGACTGGCTGATCGCCGATTTCAGGCATCCGGAGCACGAGATCGGCTCCGTCGCGCTGCTGCTTTCGGAAAGCCCCGCTGCGCCTTACGTCAATCCCGTCACCGGCGCGCAGATCTCCGTGGCGCGCGCCACCTATGACAACATCGAAGCCGCCATCGGAGGGTGGAAGACCCGCGGCAATGTCAGTTCGAAGGACATGCTGATCTTCTTCTTTTGCGGGCACGGCATATCGCAGGGCGATTCCATGGTCCTGCTGGCAGAGGATTTCGGCAAGAACCCGCACAATGCCTACAGCACGGCGATCGACTTCCTTTCGGTCTACGAGGCGATGCAGCAGGCGGCGGCGCAGTACCAGTGCTTCTTCGTCGATGCCTGCCGCGCCTCGTCGGATACGCTCGGGACCAACCAGGGCCGGCAGCCGCTGCAGATCGGTCCGCGGGAGGCGGCGGAAAGCCGAGTCGGGCCGATCTACTACTCGACGCTCGGCGGCAAGGACGCACATGGCCGCCCGAACCGGCCCAGCGTCTTCACCGAGGCGCTGCTCGCCGGGTTCAGGGATTTCGGCGCCACCGACGAGGAGGGCGACGACGACTGGCGGGTGTCGAATCTCAGCCTGTTCGGCGCGCTGGAATTCATGATGGACCGGGAGAAGAACGCGGGCAAGCCGATCGTGCAGGTTCCCGAGGCGGCGTCCTTCACCAGGAAATTCTACATCTGCCAGCTGCCCGACACGCCGAAATCCACCCTTGTTGTCGAAAGCCGGCCGGCGGAGCGGTTGACGGAGGCCAGCATCACCTGCCGGATCAATGGCGCCAAGATCGCCGAGCGCGGACCCGAACCCGGCATCGACTGGGCCGTGACCGTGCCCACCGGCGAGGTGTCCGTTTCGTCGCAACT
>JAHJUC010000135.1 GCA_018829385.1 Alphaproteobacteria bacterium | reverse complement strand
TGGTGGCCGCGATTGTGCTCGATGCAGAAATGGCCGTAGCCCGTCACCGCATTGGCGAGCTTGGCGCCCCATTGATCCAGCCGGTTCGGCTTGTGGCCGAGCTCGTGCCCGACGGTGATGGCTGTGCCCGAACTCACCCCCGCAGCCACGACCAGACCGATCCAGGCCCACCAGGGCGTGCCGGGCTGTCCGGCGGCAATCGCGCAAGTCAGGAAGGAAAACCAGAACACCGGCACGGAGAGGAACAGCAGCACCCGGTAGAACGGGTCCGACGCCATCGCCTCGACCACCTCTTCGGGCGGGTTGTTCGGATCGACGCCGACCAGATGGTCCCCGATGATGTAGACGCCGTAATAGAAGACGACGGGAACCAGCGCCCACCAGGCGTCACCGCTCGTAAGCAGCGCAAGCGCTGCCAGGCCCGGCAGGGAAGGCGAAAGCACCGACAGGATCCAGAGCCCGCGTTTCCGGTCGCGGTACTCGATACGGCGCCCGCTCTTCGTCGTGCCCACGAAAATCATCGCTCGCCTCCCCGCGGGGGCTGTCGTGTCCCCCTTTTCATCCGTAGCTGATGGTAGGCTTGCGCGCGGCCGCGGGCAAGGCAGGCTTTTCAGGACAAGGCGACCGCGGTCCCGAACGTCGGCTCTTGCTTGGATTGTTACGCCGCGCTGGCGATGACGCCGTCCCGGCCGGCTTCCTTGGCGCGGTAGAGCGCCTGATCGGCCCGCCGCAGCAGTGCCGGCAGGTCGTCGCCTGCGACAAGCGTGGCGACACCTATGCTCACCGTCACCCGCAGCAAATGGCCGTCAAAGGCAAATGGCAGCTCGGAGATTTCCCGGCGCAGGCGATCGGCGGTGCGAACGGCGCGGTCAATATCGACTTCGGGCAGCAGGATGCAGAATTCCTCTCCGCCGATGCGTCCGATCAGGTCGTGCGACCGGAGGCTGTTGGTCCAGCGCTCTAACAGCGCCTTGAGGACGGCATCGCCTGCGGCATGGCCGTACTTGTCGTTGATATGCTTGAAATGATCCGCATCGAGAAGCAGCAGCGATATCTGTTTGTCGTGCCGCCTGGCGCGGTCGATTTCCTTGCCGGCGAGTTCCATGAACCTGTGCCGGTTCATCGCGCCGGTCAGGCTGTCGGTCCATGCCAGCCGGGCCAGTTCCCGCTCCTGGCGCTTGAGCGTGGTGATGTCGATCCGGAAGCCGACAAGGCCGCCTTCGCTGGTCCGGCGTTCCTGGACACTGATCCATCTGTCGCCGGGCAGGTGTTGTTCGATCGGCTCGCCGGGATTCTGGTGGTTGTAGAGGCGTTCGGCAATGAAGGCCTCTTCCCTGCCGGCGGCTTCAAGATACTGCCCGTTTTCGACGCCCTTGCGGATGATCTCCTCGAAGGTGGCGCCTGGGACAATATACGGGGCGCTCTCTGCATAGATCTCGCGATAGCGCTTGTTGCAGATCACCAGCCGGTCGTCCTTGTCATAAAGGACAAAGCCGTTCGGCAGGGACTCCATCGCGTCGATGAAGCGGCGCTCCGCCGTTTCGGCCCGATCGATAATAAGACGCGTCTCCAGTGCGTCCATGACCATCGCCGCGAAATCGGCCAGGTTCTGCTTGTCCTCTTGACTGATCGTGCGGGGTTTGGTGTCGAGCACCGCCAGCGCGCCCATGTTGAGCCCGTCATTGGTGCGCAACGGAGCGCCAGCGTAAAAGCGGACATGGGGATGTTCCGTGACGAACGGATTTTGCGAGAATCTCGCATCCTTCGTGGCGTCCTCGATGACAAAGACATCGGCCTGGCAGATCGTATGGGCGCAGAATGAGAGCGCTCTCGGGATTTCGTTCCGGTCGCCGCCCACATGCGCCTTGAACCATTGCCGGTCGCCTTCGACCAGCGAAATTACCGCAACCGGCATATCCAGCATCTGCGCGGCAAGACGAATGATCCGCTGGTAGGTTTCTTCCGGCAGGCTGTCGAGGATTTCATAGCTGCGCAGCCGGGCCAACCGTTCGGCTTCTTGTGCTGGCAGCGGATAGATCGGCATTCAACGTCCTGTCTGGTCTGGTTCCACAAAGCTGGCCATTCATATGGTTGGAATCAAATGCTGCGGTGGGAAACCTGTCGCTGGTGTCTGATCACCCGGCTTGATTGCCGCAATCAAGATGAACGTAAATTGCTAATAAAGGGCTACGGTTCGAAAGGTTGGTGCTGATCCGCAGTCTGCATACGGCAAAGTGATCAGTTCTTTAAGACTATTTCACTAGGATGGCTCCGGATGATCAGAACAAGGAAGATCTTCATGCGCGCCCTTTCCGCAATCGCCGCGCTGCCGGCCATTCTTGCAACTGCCGTGCCTGCCCATGCCTTTGATTACGAGCGCCTGCTCGTCCAGGCCTTCGGCTCCGCCGAGCCGAAAGATCTTGGCTGGCCGATCTTCGGATTGATTGCCCTGTTTTCGGTGGTGTTCTTCTGGATCGCGCTGCGGATCGGAAGAAAGCGCCAGCGCCGGATGATCGAATCCTACAATGAACAGCTGCAGGACTATTCCGGCCGGCTGCGCAACGGCAGATCCTGAGTCCGTTTCCCTGACCAGCGATCCGTTGTTCCCTGTCCGGGCGGGGGGCTTTTCGCGGCGCGCACCATCCATCCATTCAGGCGGGGAATGCGGACTTTCCCGAAATTCATTTCACATCGTCCGCCAATGCTTTAGATGTCGGCCACAGCCCAGGGCGTGAATGCCTCGGGTGTTTCCGTTGTCCCTGTCCGTGAGGCCGCCATGCCCGCTCAGCTTTCCGTCAATCTCAACGCCGTGGCCATGCTGCGCAACCGCCGCGATCTGCCGTGGCCCAGCGTCACCGGCCTGGGGCGGATCGCGCTCGCAAACGGCGCCCACGGGCTGACGGTGCACCCGCGGCCCGATCAGCGCCATATCCGCTTTTCCGATCTTCCCGAGATCCGGGCGCTGATCGACGACGAGTTCCCTCAAGCCGAGTTCAACATCGAAGGCTATCCGACCGACGAATTCATGGAGCTCGTTGCCGCCAATCAGCCCGAGCAGGTCACGCTGGT
>JAHJUC010000818.1 GCA_018829385.1 Alphaproteobacteria bacterium | reverse complement strand
CGGCAAGCGGCAATTCGATGCCGACTTCGAAACCTTCTCCGGCCCGCGTGGCGGTGCGGATCGCGCCGTGATGAAAGCCCGCAACCTCGGCGACGATGGCGAGGCCAAGCCCGGCGCTTTGCGGGTTGGAGGCGTCGCGGGAAAAGCGCTCGCCAATGCGTTCGAGCTGGGCGGCATTCATTCCCGGACCCTGATCCTCGGCCGCGATCAGCGCCTTGCCATCCTTGGTGACGCTCACCCGCAGGCGGACCGGCCGCTTGCCGTGGGCGAGTGCGTTGGTGATGAGGTTGCGGGCGGCCTCGCGCAGGCTGAAGGCATCGCCTTGCACCATCACGGGATCCGCGGGCAGGTCGAGTTCAATGCCCTCGGCGCCTCCGGTCCGCCGGGCTTCGCGCTCGGCTTCCACCGCCACCCGCCTGAGATCGATCTGCTCGAGCGTGGCGGAATCGGCGCGATGCGTCACCAGCGCGTGCGAGAGCAACTGGTCGGTGAGGCGGCTGACGCCGATCGCCCGGTCGCGGATGCGGCGTTGCAGGGTCTTGAGCTTGCGCGGATCATCCTCTTCCATGGCCAGCTCCGTCTGGGCCCTGAGCGCGGTGATCGGGGTGCGCATCTGGTGCGCGGCATCGGCAACGAAGTCCTGCATGGCGCCGACACGCCTGTCGAGGCGGGCCATGAAGCGGTTGATGGCGGCGACCAGCGCCTCGACCTCGCGCGGGGTGGCCGTGGAGAACGGCGTGAGATCCTTGGGGTCGCGGGCAAGGATGGCGCGCTCGATGCGACGCAACGGGCTCAGTGCCAGATGCATGGCGAGAAGCGCCAATGCCAAAGTGACGCCGCCGGCGACCACCACGCCGATGACAGCGCGGGCGACGATTTCGCTGGCGAGTTCGGAGCGGGCGCGCAGCGTCTGCGCCACGATCACGGTGATCGGACCGCGCACCGCACGCTCTGCCAGAAAGCGCTGCATGCTGATGGCGCGCACCGCTTCACCGGAAAAGGCCGTGTCGTAGAGCAGCGGGCCGTCGCTGCGCGCCGAAGCGTCGGGCATGGGAAAGCTCTCGTCGCCGGTCAGCGTCTGCCCCTCGGGGCCAATGATCCGGTAGAAGATCCTGTCTTCCGGCGCCAGCGACAACAGTCCGAATGCCGAGAGCGGAATGTCGACGACCGTTTCGCCTTCGACGACGCTGATGCGCTCGGCAATCTGCAGCGCGGCGCCGGTCAGCAGACGGTCGAATGCGCGGGTCGCCGCGGTCTGGCCGTAGCTCAGTGCGGCGACAACCGTCCCGGCTGCCGCGATGGTCAAGAGCAGCGTCAGCAACAACGTCAGCCGCCAGGCAACCGATCGGCCGGGACCGGTGGCAAGCCGGGCTGCGAGGCTCATCACGCGCGGACGCTCCCGGAGTCCGTCGCCAGGGCCTGGTAGCCGAGGCCGCGAAGGGTCTTGATCTCGAATGCGGCGCCTGCAAGCTTGCGGCGCAGGCGGCCGACATAGAGTTCGATGGCGTTTGCCCCGACATCGGCCTCGAGGCCGAAGAGCCGCATGACGAGTTCGTCCTTTTCCAGGACCCGGCCCTTGTTGACCATGAAGATCTCCAGCAGCAACTGTTCGCGCGGGGTCAGCGAAAGCGGCAGTCCGTCAATCGTCGCCAGCCGGGTTGCCATGTCGAATTGCAGGTTGCCGGAGGAGAGCTGGACGCCCGATTCTCCGCTGCGGCGGCGGATGATGGCGCGAACCCTGGCTTCCAGTTCGCCCAGATCGAACGGCTTGACCATGTAATCATCGGCACCGAAATCGAGCGCGCCTATCTTGTCGTCCACGGCAAGCCGGGCGGTCAGCACCAGCACCGGCACGGCATTCTTGCGCTGCCGGATCCACTTGAGGAAATCAAGCCCGGAGCCGTCGGGAAGATTGATGTCGAGAATCACCAGATCGTAAGCCGAGGCGGACGCGAAGTGCTTGGCATCTTCCAGCAATGCGGCGCGGTCACAGGCATGCCCGCCGCGCCCAAGCCGCTCGATGATGGCTTCGGCGACATCGGCCGTATCCTCGACGACCAGAAAATGCATGGGCAACTCCTCCCGCCCGACATCCGGCTGACAGCTTGTTGACAGCTTTGCGGGTTAGCATAGCCACCATTCCGCTTTTGAGGAAAGGCGGCTTGTTCATTGTGGAGGAAATCATGAAGAATCTTATCACGCGGCTCGCCGCGACCGCTGTCGCCGTGGTTTCGCTGACGGCCGCGGCCCATGCATTCGATCCGGGCGCGACCGAGTGCATTGCACCGGCCAATCCCGGCGGCGGCTGGGACTTCACCTGCCGCCAGGTCGGCAAGACCCTGCAGGATCTCAAGCTGGTTCCCGGCACCATGCAGGTGACCAACATGGCCGGCGGCGGCGGCGGCGTCGCCTACGCGGAAGTCATCAACAAGCGCAATGACGCCAACAACCTGATCATCGCCGCCTCGTCGGCCACATCGACGCGGCTGGCGCAGGGCGCCTTTCCGGGCAACACCATGGACCAGGTCCGCTGGGTCGCTTCCGTCGGCGCCGACTACGGCATCATCGCCGTTGCCAAGGATTCCGCCATCAATACGCTGCCCGAGCTGATGGACATGATCAAGGCCGATCCGACTTCGGTCTCCATCGCGGGCGGTTCGGCTGTCGGCGGCTGGGACCATCTGAAGGTGCTGATGGCAGCCAAGAAGGCCGGCATCGACGATGTGCGCACCATCAAGTACGTTGCCTTCGACGGCGGCGGCGAGGCGGTCACCCAGCTGCTCGGCGGTTCGGTGCAGGCCTTTACCGGCGACGCCTCGGAAGCCAAGGGCTTTGTCGATTCGGGCGACATCAAGGTGCTGGCCGTGCTGGCGCCCGAGCGGCTGGAAGGCGACTTCGCCTCGTTCCCGACCGCCAAGGAGCAGGGCATCGACGTGATCGGCGCCAACTGGCGCGGCTTCTACGCTCCGGGCGGTTCTTCCGACGAGGCCTATGACTACTGGGTCAATGCCATCGGCTCAGTCTATGACAGTGCCGAGTGGAAGGACATCATGGCCCAGAACGGCCTGGCTCCGCTCGACCTGCGTGGCGCCGATTTCCAGGCATTTGTTGCCGACTCGGTTGCCTCGATCACCGACATCTCCAAGGAAATCGGCCTGATCAAGTAGGATCGCCGAGCGGCCTCCGTCCTTCACCGGGCGGAGGCCGTCTGTTCCCGGCAGCAATCGGACAAGAGGGGGGCGCCATGAGCGACCGGATTATGGGAGGCGTTGGCCTCCTGCTGGCAGCATTCTTCATCTGGCAGGCAACACTGATCCAGGAAAGCTTCATATCCGATCCGGTCGGACCGAAGATCTTTCCGATCATCATCGGGGGCCTGGTCGGTCTCTCCAGCCTGGCTATCTTCTTCAAGCCCGATGCCGAACCGGAATGGCCGGACTTCAGCCGGCTGTTCGAGGTCGGCCTCACGGTCGCGGTGATGATCGCCTATGCCTATGCGCTTCCGACCGCCGGCTTCGTGGTCTCGACGGCTGTTGCCGCAGCCTACCTGTCCTGGCGGCTGGGCACGCCGCCGGTCAAGGCGGCTGTCGCCGGAGCCGCTATCGCCATCGGCATTTATGTCGTTTTCCATCTCACCCTGGGTCTGTCGCTGGCGCGCGGCCCATGGGGCTTTTGAGGCAGGGTCATGGACACATTAACCGCACTTGCAAACGGCTTCTCCATTGCCCTGACGTTCCAGAATCTGGGCCTGGCGCTGATCGGCTGTTTTCTCGGCACCATCATTGGCGCCCTGCCTGGGCTTGGACCGTCGAACGGCGTCGCCATCCTCATTCCGCTCGCCTTCACGCTCGGGCTTCCGGCAACGCCGGCGCTTATCCTGCTCACCAGCGTCTACTACGGCGCCATGTATGGCGGCCGCATTTCCTCGATCCTGCTCAATATTCCCGGTGACGAGCCGGCGCTGATGACGACGCTCGACGGCTATCCGATGGCCAAGAAGGGGATGGCCGGCGAAGCGCTGGCTCTGTCGGGCATTGCGTCCTTCGTCGGCGCGTTCTTTGCCACCTGGGGGCTGGTCTTCCTGGCGCCGCAGCTGGTCAAGGTGGCGCTCCTGTTCGGGCCTGCCGAGTATTTCGCGCTGT
>JAHJUC010000817.1 GCA_018829385.1 Alphaproteobacteria bacterium | reverse complement strand
GGCCACCAGGCCGGCTTCGCTCTTGTGCGCCAGGCCGGTGCCTTTGAGCACGACCGGGAATGAAAGCGCGGCACTCTCCTCGATCAATTCGTCGATGGACTGCGCCTGGATCGATCTGGGGATCCTGAGGCCGAACCCGGAGAGTGCCTCTTTCGACGCGGCCTCGCTGAGGATGGATGACGACGTCGCGCCGTTGGCTGCAAGCACCAGCGGCTCCGGATCAGTATCCTTGAACCGTCCCGCGGAAATGGCCGCGCCTATGGCGGCGATGCCCTCGCTCATGCCGTGAAGAACGGCGACCCCTGCCCGCATGAACGCGCTGGTAAAATGATCCGACATGTTTTCCGGCAGGCTCGCCAGCACGGCAACGCGCGCGCCGGTTTGAGCCTTCGCGGCGATGATCGCGTCAACCGCGCACTGATAACCCGCGGGATCGCATCGGTCGGCGCGCGGCAGATCGAGGATGAAAACGATGAGATCGAAGGTCTCGGCCATGGCTGTCGAAAACACCCGGGTCATGCGCGGCGTGTCGCCCCAGATGAAGGTATGGTAGTCGAGCGGGTTGGCGATGGTGACGATGGGTCCCAGTTCGGCCTTCAGCGCCGCACGCTGGCTTGCAGCGAAATCGACGAAATCGAGCGCACTGCCGCTGCTCAGATCGGCCATGAGGCTCGCCTCGCCGCCCGAACAACTGACCGAGCAGACGGATGCGCCCGGCAGCGGGCCGATAGCGTGCAGGAGTTTCAATGCCTCGAGGAACACCGCAATGGTTTCAACCTCGATGATGCCCAGCCGCCTGAGCAGAGCGGAGCCCGCCGCGGCGTTGCCGGCCAGAGAGGCGGTGTGGGTCATGGTCGCGGCGCGGGCCTTGTCGGAGCGGCCGATCTTGATGGCTACCACCGGCTTGCCCCTGGCGCGCGCCCTGGCGGCAAAGGCTTCCAGCGCCCGGATATCGCCGAAGCCTTCGAGATAGAGCCCGATGGCGCTCACCCTGTCGTCGTCAAGCAGGGCCGCTGCAATATCGCTGGCGCCGACCTTCGCCTGGTTTCCGGCGGCGACCACATAGGCAATCGGCAGGCCGCGGGCCTGCATGGTCATGTTGATGGCGATGTTGGAGGATTGGGCGACAATCGCCACGCCGCTGTCGACCTTGAGCCCGCCATGCTGGTCGGGCCAGAGCGTGACATTGTCGAGATAGTTCAGGAGCCCGTAGCAATTGGGCCCGAGGATCGGCATGTCGCCTGCAGCCGCGATCAGCCGCGCCTGCAGATCGGCGCCGCCGGCGGTTTCGGCCTCGCTTTCGAGAAAGCCCGATGCAAAGCACGTGGCCCCGCCGGCCCCCATGGCGCTCAGCCTTTCTACCACCTCAATCGTCGCGTCGCGGTTGACGCCGATGAAGCTCGCATCGGGTACGCCCGGCAGGTCATCAATGGAAGCGATGCAGGGCACGCCGAGAATGTCGGCGCGCTTCGGGTTGACCGGCCAGATGTCGCCGTCAAAGCCGGATTTCTTCAGCTGTGCGACGACATTGACGGCCCAGCCTCCGCCGAACAATGCAATCGACCTGGGCCTCAGAAGGCGGGAGAGATCATGGGTCATTCGTCGACCTTCGCGCGTTCAAGATGGCCGAGATCGCGGTCCGGATCGACGCGGTCGCGCACCCTGCCCTTCAGAGCCTTGACGTCCGGGAAGCCACCTTCGGCCTTGCGGTCCCAGATCAGTTCGCCATCGACCTCGATGGTGAAGATGCCGCCGGTGCCGGGCACCAGCGTGACCGAGCCCAATTCCTCCGAGAAGGTCGAGAGCAGTTCCTGCGCCATCCAGCCAGCGCGCAGCATCCAGTTGCACTGGCGACAATAGGTGATCGTGACGGCCGGTTTCATGCGTATGGGCTCCAATGTTGCACCGAAATCGATCAGGCCCCGAACGGCCTGAGCAGCGCGCGCGAAATGATGTGACGCTGGATCTCCGAGGTGCCTTCCCAGATGCGTTCGATGCGCGCGTCGCGCCAGATGCGTTCAAGCGGTAATTCGTCCATCAGGCCCATGCCGCCATGGATCTGGATCGCCTCGTCGGCGACCATGGCGAGCATCTCGGTGGCCTTGAGCTTGGCCATCGCCATGTCGGCGTCGGTCGCCTCGCCGCGGTCGAATTTCCAGCCGGCCTCG
>JAHJUC010000816.1 GCA_018829385.1 Alphaproteobacteria bacterium | reverse complement strand
GGCCACCAGGCCGGCTTCGCTCTTGTGCGCCAGGCCGGTGCCTTTGAGCACGACCGGGAATGAAAGCGCGGCACTCTCCTCGATCAATTCGTCGATGGACTGCGCCTGGATCGATCTGGGGATCCTGAGGCCGAACCCGGACAGGGCCTCTTTCGACGCGGCCTCGCTGAGAATGGATGACGACGTCGCGCCGTTGGCTGCGAGCACCAGCGGCTCCGGATCAGTATCCTTGAACCGCCCCGCGGCAATGGCCGCGCCTATGGCGGCGATGCCCTCGCTCATGCCGTGAAGAACGGCGACCCCTGCCCGCATGAACGCGCTGGTAAAATGATCCGACATGTTTTCCGGCAGACTCGCCAGCACGGCAACGCGCGCGCCGGTTTGCGCCTTCGCGGCGATGATCGCGTCGACCGCGCACTGATAACCCGCGGGATCGCAGCGGTCGGCGCGCGGCAGATCGAGGATGAAAACGGTGAGATCGAAGGTCTCAGCCATGGCTGTCGAAAACACCCGGGTCATGCGCGGCGTGTCGCCCCAGATGAAGGTGTGGTAGTCGAGCGGATTGGCAATGGTGACGATGGGGCCGAGCTCGGCCTTCAGCGCAGCACGCTGGCTTGCCGCGAATTCGACGAAATCCAGCGCGCTGCCGCTGCTCAGATCGGCCATCAGGCTCGCCTCGCCGCCCGAGCAACTGACCGAGCAGACGGATGCGCCCGGCAGCGGGCCGAGGGTGTGCAGGAGCTTCAATGTCTCGAGGAACACCGCGATGGTTTCGACCTCGATGATCCCGAGCCGCCTGAGCAGGGCGGAGCCCGCCGCGGCGTTGCCGGCGAGCGAGGCGGTGTGGGTCATGGTCGCGGCGCGGGCCTTGTCGGAGCGGCCGATCTTGATGGCGACCACCGGCTTGCCCCTGGCGCGGGCCTTGGCGGCAAAGGCTTCCAGCGCACGGATGTCGCCGAAGCCTTCGAGATAGAGGCCGATGGCGGTGACGCGGTCGTCGTCGAGCAGTGCCGCGGCAATGTCGCTGGCGCCAACCTGGGCCTGGTTGCCTGCGGCCACCACATAGGCGATCGGCAGGCCGCGCGCGTGCATGGTCATGTTGATGGCGATGTTGGAGGATTGCGCGACAATCGCCACGCCGCTGTCGACCTTGAGTCCGCCATGCTGGTCGGGCCAGAGCGTGACGTTGTCGAGATAGTTCAGGAGCCCGTAGCAATTGGGCCCGAGGATCGGCATCGCGCCGGCGGCGGCGATCAGCCGGGCCTGCAGATCGGCGCCGCCGGCGGTTTCGGCCTCGCTTTCGAGAAAGCCCGAGGCAAAGCAGGTGGCTCCGCCGGCGCCCATGGCGCTGAGCTTTTCAACCACCTCGATGGTGGCGTCGCGGTTGACGCCAATAAAGCTGGCGTCCGGCGCTGACGGCAAATCGTCGATGGAGGCGAGGCAGGGCACGCCCAAAATTTCGGCGCGCTTCGGATTGACCGGCCAGATGTCGCCGTCAAAGCCGGATTTCTTCAGCTGCGCGACTACATTGACGGCCCAGCCTCCGCCGAACAATGCAATCGACCTGGGCCTCAGAAGGCGGGAGAGATCATGGGTCATTCGTCGACCTTCGCACGCTCGAGATGGCCGAGATCGCGGTTCGGATCGATGCGGTCGCGCACCCTGCCCTTCAGAGCCTTGACGTCCGGGAAGCCACCTTCGGCCTTGCGGTCCCAGATCAGTTCGCCATCGACCTCGATGGTGAAGATGCCACCGGTGCCGGGCACCAGCGTGACCGAGCCCAATTCCTCCGAGAAGGTCGAGAGCAGTTCCTGCGCCATCCAGCCGGCGCGCAGCATCCAGTTGCACTGGCGACAATAGGTGATCGTGACGGCCGGTTTCATGCGTATGGGCTCCAATGTTGCACCGAAATCGATCAGGCCCTGAACGGCCTGAGCAGCGCGCGGGAAATGATGTGACGCTGGATTTCCGAGGTGCCTTCCCAGATGCGTTCGATGCGCGCGTCGCGCCAGATGCGTTCAAGCGGCAATTCGTCCATCAGGCCCATGCCGCCATGGATCTGGATCGCCTCGTCGGCGACCATGGCGAGCATCTCGGTGGCCTTGAGCTTGGCCATCGCCATGTCGGCGTCGGTCGCCTCGCCGCGGTCGAATTTCCAGCCGGCCTCG
>JAHJUC010000815.1 GCA_018829385.1 Alphaproteobacteria bacterium | reverse complement strand
TGGACCGCGAGGATCAGGCTGCGCTCAAGCTTGCCAATGTCGCGCCCGAACCGCCTTACGAGGCGGATCCCGAAGGCGACCGGGCCAAGGACGTCTACGAGAATGTCCAGGTGCTGGGCGATCTGTCTGACGACCAGTTCAACCAGTTCATGGCCTCGATCACCGAGTGGGTGGCGCCGGTGCAGGGATGCGCCTACTGCCACAACGAGGAGAACCTCGCCTCCGACGAGGTTTACACAAAGGTTGTTGCCCGTCGCATGATCCAGATGACGCAGCACATCAACGAGGACTGGCAGGCGCATGTCGCCCAGACCGGCGTCACCTGTTACACCTGCCACCAGGGCGAGCCGGTGCCCGCCAATGTCTGGTCGCGCAATCTCGTGCCGGGCGAAAAGGGAACCGGCCTTGGCTGGAGCGGCGGCCAGAACGTTGTCAACAAGGCGGCCGGCAACACATCGCTGCCGTCCAACGCACTGGAAAGTTACCTCCTCGAGGACAAGCCGATCCGCGTGCATTCGCTGACGGCCCTGCCGAACGGGGAAAACCCGAACACGACCAAGGAAACCGAGTCTACCTGGGGCTTGATGATGCACATGTCGGAAAGCCTCGGCGTCAACTGCATGACCTGCCACAACAGCCGCGCATTCAACGACTGGGATCAAAGCCCGCCGCAGCGCGTCACCGCCTGGCACGGCATCCGCATGGCGCGCGAGATCAACCAGAGCTACATCACCGGTCTCGCTCCCGTGTTCCCGGACAACCGCAAGGGACCAGAGGGTGACGTTCTGAAAGTCGGCTGCGCAACCTGCCACAATGGGGTGCAAAAGCCGCTGTACGGCGTGTCGATGCTTCAGGACTACGTCGATTCTCTTGGAACGAAGACCAATACGGATGTGCCTGACTTCACCACCTACAAGCCGGGGGAGACGACCACGATGTCGCCGGCCAAGACCACCTCGCTTGCGCCGGCCATTGGCGCGGGCGAAGGGGGGACGGCTCTGGCATCCGCCGATTGAGCCACTCGGCAGACGGCGCTTTCCCTCAGCGTCGATTTGCACGACAGAGAACCGGAGATCTCCCGATCTCCGGTTCTTCTGTTTCGAGCTGATGTTTCGGAAGAGAGGCCGCTGATATGACCTGGCCTGGGACAGGTGAGCCACACCGCAGCTTGTCGTCAAGCGCGGCATATCAAGGCCTTGCGGTCAGTCCGCCGGTAATCAGAAAACGAGATCGGGATAGCGTTCCGCGTAGATGCGGAACCAGGGCGTGAAGTCTTCCGGCTTCCGGGCGATTTCGGCGTGCAGCTCGTCCCGGGTGATCCAGCGCGTGTCCTCGACCTCGAGCGGATCGGGCAGGATCTCGACGGATGTGCGGTCCGCGCTGCCGATATACATCGTCACCTTCTCGTGCTCGTGCAGCCCGTTGCCGACATCGGCCGAATACTCGACCACCCGCCGGCGCGACAGCGGAACGTTGAAGCCCAGCTCTTCGCGAAGCCGCCTGCGCGCGCAACGGTCGATCGGCTCGTCCCAGTAGGGGTGGGAACAGCAGGTATTGGCCCATAGGCCGCCGCAATGATACTTCGAAGAGGCCCGTTTCTGGATCAGCAGATGCTCGCCGTCAAACACGAAGATCGATATCGCCAGGTGAAACAGCCCGTCGACGTGAGCCTTGAGCTTTTCAACCGGGTACAGCGTACCGTCTCCGGCGATCGCGGGAATGATGATGGGATGCGGGTTCATCTGTTCTTCCTGTTTCATCCTGCGGTGATCGAACGCGCTGCCAGCGAGACAGCCCCGGACCGCCTGCGGTCTTCACCCTTGCCGGAAAGATCACGGTCCTGTCCTGACATGTCCGTCAGGCCCTGCCAATCGCCTTCGACGGCCAGCAGGTTGAATCGCGTGAAGCAATACTCCGAAAACCAGCTTTCCCGGTAGGCCAGGCGCACGGCCTCGCCATGGGTGGCGCTTTCCCTCGAAAACCGTTCCATGGCCTCGGCCGACTGCCACAGCGACACCGTTACCTGGTGCAGCCAGGGAATTTCGCCAGTGCCGATCATGAAACGCCGCATGTCTTCCCGTTCCACAGTCTCGGAGATCGCGGGCACGCGGGACCAGAAGCGAAACAGTTTTGACGGCCGAATCGAGGCGCGTGTCAGCGCGACCAGGGGCAGCTTCTGATCCGGCGCGTCCGCAGCGACCTCGAAGCGGTGGCCATCCCACTGACCACGGCTGGAGACGGGCTCGAGATAGAGCGTCGCCATCCTGTCGGCCATGCGGCGGTGTCCGTCAAGCGCTGCCGACGAGGCGATCCGCGCCCGTGCAACCGCCATCGACGGCCATTCCGCAAGCAGCGTGTACACGCCGAAATTCGGCCGCGTCGAAAAGCCCGCGCCCGACCCGGTGCCCATCAGCTTGAAGAAGCCGAGATCGGG
>JAHJUC010000814.1 GCA_018829385.1 Alphaproteobacteria bacterium | reverse complement strand
GCGCCAGAACGACGATGAACTGGTCAAGCGCATTACCGAGAGCTACGTCGCCTATCGCGATCTGGTGGGCAACTACATGACCTATGCCGACAACGGGCAGATGAACGCCCGCGCCTCGGTCATGGGTTACTGATCATCAACCGCCGGTGCGGCCCTTGCCGGGGCCGCGCCGGCGTCTCTTTTCGGGCGGAGGGGAACCCATGCAGCGACTGGCAGATTTTCTCGACGGCATCGCCCGCATCACCGCGAGCATCGTGTGCTGGCTTGCGCTGTTGATGGTGCTGGTCCAGTTCGGCATCGTCGTCGGGCGCTACGTCTTCGGCGTCAATTCGATCGCTGCCCAGGAAAGCGTGCTCTACATGCATGCGACGCTGTTCATGCTCGGCGCTGGCTACACGCTGCTGGTCGACAAGCACGTGCGTGTCGACGTCTTTTATGCCAAGGCCAGCGCCGCCGCCCGCCGCCGCATCGATATCTTCGGCCATCTGCTCTTGCTGATGCCCTCGATGCTGGCGCTCGCCTACTGGTCCTGGCCCTCGGTGCGAAACTCCTGGAAGATCCTCGAAGGCCCGATTTCCGTCGGCGGTATCGAAGCGGTGTTCCTGCTCAAATCTCTGATCCCGGCCTTCTGCGTGCTGGTGATCCTGCAATCGCTGTCGCTGTTGATCCGGCTGATGCTTCCCGTTTCCTCATCTGAAAAGGCCGGGGCATGAGCGCGTATCTCGATCTGATCATGTTCGCGGCGCTTATCGGCGCTATCCTTCTGGGCTTCCCGGTCTCGTTCTCGATTGCCGGCGTGGCGATCCTCTTTGCCTATCTCGGCTGGGCCATGGGCGTGATGGACATCTCGCTGCTGGGCGCCACCGGACAGCGCGTCTTTGGGCTCATCTCCAACCAGGTGCTGATCGCCATTCCGCTGTTCGTGCTGATGGGCGCGGTACTCGAGAAAAGCCGCATCGCCGAGGAGTTGCTCGACACCATGGGCAGGCTGTTCGGCCAGCTGCGCGGGGGGCTCGGCATCTCGGTGGTACTGGTCGGGGCGCTGCTGGCCGCCTCCACCGGCATCGTCGGCGCAACGGTGGTGGCCATGGGCATGATCGCGCTGCCCACCATGCTGCGCTCTGGCTACGACCCGCGCGTGGCCTCCGGCATCGTCTGTACCGCGGGCACACTGGGCCAGATCATTCCGCCTTCGACGCTCCTGATCATCCTCGCCGACGTGATGTCGAACGCCTATCAGCAGGCGCAATACGAGCAGGGCAAGTTTTCGGTGGAAGCGCTCTCGGTCGGCCAGTTCTTCGCCGCCGCCATCCTGCCGGGCTTCATGCTGGTGCTGCTCTACCTGATCTACATCCTCGTGCGCGGCCTGGTCCGGCCGCAGGACATGCCGCCCGCGGCATTCGATCTGCCCAGGCCCGATCGCAGCGAAGTGCTTGCCGCAATCGTGCCGCCCGTGCTGCTGATCGTCGCCGTGCTGGGCGCGATCCTTGGCGGCGTCGCCACTCCCACCGAAGCGGCCTCCGTCGGCGCCATCGGCGCGCTGCTGATGGCTGGCCGGCGCATCGGGCTGAACCCGAAGATCATCCTCACGGGCGCCGCGGCGCTGGTGCTGCTGGGTATTCTCGCGGGCCTGTTTCCGGTCAGGCTGCAGCGCAGCGATCTGACGCTGCTCTCGCAGGCCGCCGGCGGCGTCTATGTCGTGCTCACGATCATAGGTGCCGTTGCGATCATCTATGCGCTCAGGGCCGCGTTCCGCGAGAAGGTGATCCATGCGGCGGTCAATTCGACCCTGACCATGACCGCGATGATCTTCGCCACCATCCTGGCCGCCGGCATGTTCTCACTGGTCTTCATCGGCCTTGGCGGCGAGGAGCGGGTGGCGGAGATCCTCACAGAGATGCCCGGCGGGCCCACTGGTGCGCTGCTGTTCTGCATGGCGCTGGTCTTCGTGCTCGGCTTCTTCCTTGATTTCGTCGAGATCTCGGTGATCGTATTGCCGCTGATCGCCCCGACGCTGATCTTGATGGGCCACGACCCGATCTGGCTTGGCGTGCTGCTGGCGATCAACCTGCAAACCAGCTTTCTGACGCCGCCCTTCGGCTTCTCCCTGTTCTACCTGCGCGGAGCCGCGCCGAAGGAAGTCACCACCGGCCAGATCTACGCCGGCGTCATCCCCTTCATCGGCCTGCAGATCCTCGGCATGGCCGTGGTCTGGGTCTTGCCGTCAATCTCCACCTGGTTGCCGGCTGCGTTGTTTTAACGGGCTTGCCGTATGTCGAGCCTTCGCGGCCCTGGCCAGACTGTTTGACGCCGCCGGACAGTGCCCCTCGGCGGGGTTTGCTTGCGCCAGCCGCCGCAGCGATGGTCCGTCTTCGCTTTCGGTGCGAACGGAGTGCCGGGGCGGCAAGCGTTGCCCCTGCGTGCCCGCCCCGGGCTCCCGATCCGGTCGATTTTCTCAAGCCAGGAATGCCGCCAATCCTGTCGTACGTTCGTCGCGCCGGGCCGTGATGGAGGCGGTCCATCCGGCTTTTCCACATCATTTGTAGGATGATATTGCGGTGCAACTCGCTGTTCGGTTGAGATTTCAGGGCGCTTCATCAATTGACTCGCATTATTAGCGAGGATATTTACTGATATCGACGAGGAAAATTATTAATTGTCCAACAAATAGGAATGCCGTTGATGGCTCTCGCCCGCACCAGCTCACGTCGACTGCCTCTCGCGAGAGACGGGGCGGGCATTGCGGCGGTTCATCCGGACAGTCCACGCGCTTGCGAGGCTCATCCGCGCCGGAATGCGGGCAGGGCAGGGGCGCCGGCGAGGTGTGACGGGACAGCCATACGGGATGAAACCCGTGTTGCGGCAGGCTTCCGTCAGTCTGACGGCTGATCAATTGCTGCTCGAAGCCTTGGGAGACGGCTGACGAGCAATTCAGGGAAGGATCGCCGCACGACGTGGCGCATCCGGGAGGGTGCCAGCAAGGCGCCGAAGGAGGAGAGAACAGAATGAAACTGGGAACCGTAATTTCATCGGCGCTGGTCAGTGCGGCATCCGTCGCGCTGGTCGCTTCAGCATCGACAGCAGCCTATTCGCAGGAATTCAATCTGCGCATGCAGACCCACTACGCGGCGGAAACCGTCTCGGGCAAGCTGGCGCAGGGCTTCATCGACAATGTCGAGAAAATGTCCGGCGGGCGTGTCAAGATCGAGATGTTCTGGTCGTCCGCCGTTGTCGCCACCGTCGAGGGCTTCGATGCCGCCGCCACCGGCATCATTGATGGCGAAATGCATGGCGGCGCCTACCAGACGGGCAAGAACCCGGCATTCCAGTTCGTCGGCGACCCGATGGGCGGCTACGACAACCCGTACGAGCTCTACAGCTTCTTCTACAATGGCGGCGGCCGCGAGGCGGCCAACGAGCTGTACGAAGCATACAACATGCACCTTGTCGGCTGGTGGGCCGGCGGGCAGGAGGCCATGTCCTCGTCCAAGCCCTTGCGTGGGCCTGAGGATCTGAAGAACTGGAAGTTCCGTTCACCGCCGGGTCTCGAGACCGAAATCTTCGCCGAACTGGGCGCCTCGCCCATCGTGATGGATTTCACCGAGGTCTTCACCGCGCTGGAAACCGGCATCATTGACGGCGCCGATGCGTCGAGCCTCGCCAACAATGTCGGGCTCGGTCTTTACGACATCGTCAAGCACGCCACGTTCCCCGGCTTCCACTCGATGCCGGTCGACCACGTGACCTTCAATCTCGATGTCTGGAACAGCTTCCCGGACGACATCAAGGCGATCTTCGATACCGCAACCCAGGCTCTCGCGCTGCAGACCACGATGACGTTTGACATCGCCAATCTCGAAGCTGCGGCGAAGCTCCAGTCCCAGGGCGTGACCCTTTACGACTGGAGCCCGGAAGACCGGGCCGAATTCCGCGCCGGCGCCATGCGGGCCTGGAACGGCTGGGCCGACAAGACCCCGGAAGCCAAGGCGCTGGTGGAGGCCCATCACGCCTTCCTGCGGCGCACCGGCAAGATCCAGTAAACCCGCCGGCACCAGACCGGACGTGACGAAGGGCGAGCCCTGACGGGGGCTCGCCCGCCTTGGTACGATACCAGAACCAGGACGGAGGGCTCGAGAATGGCGGATCACGGTGGAAGCGTTTGGTTGGGCCCGCTCAGGCAACCCATGCGCAAGCTCATGATTGTCAGCATGGTCGTGACCGCAGCCCTGGTGCTCGGTCTCGTCATCGCCAACCTGTTCTTCGGCGCCGGCATCGACCTGAAGCAGTTTCTATCCCCCGCCCAGTCATCCGTGGTTGCCGCGACCATGATTGCCGGGGCGACAGCCCTGCTTGCCGCCAGCATCTACCTCTCCGACACGCGCGGGATGATCGAGCCGGAGCCGGCCGGTTTCTTCGATGTGGTCAGTCTCGTCTGCGCGCGTCTGTCCATGATCGCCACCGCGATCATCGTGCTGGTGATGTTCTATG
>JAHJUC010000813.1 GCA_018829385.1 Alphaproteobacteria bacterium | reverse complement strand
CCCGATCTGACCGGCTTCCTGCTCAAGGGCGATCTGGCATTGACGGCAGCCGACTTTGCCAACATCAAGAAAGTCTCGCTCGAAGACGTGCTCCAGATCCTGCAGACGGTCCAGCCGGATTTTGAAAAGATCTTCGAATGGAACGCGGAAAGCATCGAGGCCGAACTCCGCGCCATTTCCGAGCGCAGCGATATCAAGCTTCGAAACCTGCTGGCGCCGCTGTTCATTGCGGTATCCGGCTCCTCGCGGTCCTTGCCGCTTTTTGATTCCATGTCCATTCTCGGACGGTCTGTCGTGCGCCAGCGCCTCAAGCAGGCTGAAACAGCCGTCAAGGCCGGCGTCGATGCGGCCCAAGCAAACAACGGGTAAAACAATGAACGACAAGACAACCGAGCCCGGCCTCTCGTCCGACGTCACCGAAGTGCGCGCGCAGAAGCTCGCCAAGCTCCGTGAGACGGTTGCAGAGGTTTACCCGGCGCATTTTCACCGCACCATGACCAACCAGGAACTTGCGGAAAAATACGCCGACATCGAGCCCGATACGCTGACCGGCGAGATCGTCACCGTCGCAGGACGGGTTTACTCGTCGCGCAACTCCGGCATGTTCATGGATCTCCATGATGCCTCCGGCAAGGTTCAGATCTTCAGCCACAAGGACACCACGCCGGAAGAAGCCCGCGCGCTTCTGCCCCTGATCGACATGGGCGACATCATCGGCGTCACCGGCGAAGTGCGGCGCACCAAGCGCGGCGAGCTGACCGTCAACGCTCACGAAATCACCATGCTCACCAAGTCGCTGCTGCCGATGCCGGAAAAATGGCATGGCGTTTCCGACATCGAATTGCGCTACCGCAAGCGGCATCTCGACATTCTCAGCAATGAGGATTCCAAGCTCCGGTTCCAGCAGCGCTCGAAGATCGTCTCCGGCATCCGCCGCTTCATGGAAGACGAAGGCTTCATGGAGATCGAGACGCCGATGCTGCATTCGATCTATGGCGGCGCAACGGCAGAGCCTTTCAAGACCCACCACAACACGCTCAAGCTCGACATGTACCTGCGCATCGCGCCGGAGCTCTACCTGAAGCGTGCGCTGGTGTCCGGACTGACCGACAAGGTGTTCGAGGTCAACCGCAACTTCCGCAACGAAGGCGTGTCGACCCGGCACAATCCCGAGTTCACCATGCTGGAATGCTACTGGGCCTATGCCGACTACGAGGACATCATGGGTCTGGTCGAGCGGTTGTTTGAAAAGCTGGCGCTTTCGGTCCATGGCACCACCGAGATTGCCTACGGCGACAAGCAGCTTTCCTTCAAGGGTCCGTTCCGCCGGGTTGCCATGCCGGATGCGGTCAAGGAAGCGACCGGCATCGATTTCCGCGTCATCGGTACCGACGAAGAGGCGCGCGCAGCATCGAAGGCCGCCGGTTTCGAGATCGAGGATGACTGGACCTGGGGCGAATGCCTGGCCTTCATCTTCGAGGAAAAGGTCGAGGCCACGCTGATCCAGCCGACCCATGTGATCGATTTCCCCAAGGACATCTCACCCTTCGCAAAGGAAGTGCCCGGCGAACCGCGCCTGGTCGAGCGCTTCGAGACCTATTGCAATGCCTGGGAGCTCGGCAACGCCTTCTCCGAACTCAACGACCCGGAAGAGCAGCGCAAGCGCATGATCGAGCAGCTGGAGCAGGCGCATGCCCGCGGCGAGATCGAGAAGCAGCTCGACGAGGAGTTTCTCGATGCCATCGACCAGGGCATGCCGCCCGCCGGTGGCCTGGGCATCGGCGTCGACCGACTGATCATGCTTCTGACCAATGCACCATCGATCCGCGATGTGATCCTGTTCCCGGCCCGCAAGACCCGCAGCGAATAGACCCCGGTCGGAGGTCAGTGGCCGGCCGGTTTCGCCGGCTCGCCCTGTCCGCCGGCAGCAACGGTCTCGACCTCTTCATTGACCAGATCGCCATCGCAGCCCGCAACCAGTTCGATTTCGTGGGCGAGGGCCTCGATTTCGGTTTGCGGCATGTCGACCCGTTCGCCGAAATAGTAGCCGGTGCTGGTCGGGAGAGAATTGACGTAACGCACTTCCCACGGCTGCGACACGGCAAGCGTTCTGGTCGGGATCGGGGCATAGACGATTTCGGCGCCGATCGCTGAACCGCGAAGCTGGGCCCTTGCAGTCGGGCCCTGATGGTCGGCCATCTGAACAATGACGAGATCAGGATTGAGCGTTTCGGAAAGGTGGCGCGCAATCCGGAGACCTGTCTTCACCCGCTCTCTGGGTTCAAGATCATCGCCGGAGACAACCGCGATCAGCCGCTTTTCCTTGCCGCGCCTGAATTCAGACTGGTAGACCGTCTTGCAGTGGCCCCGGGTTTCTTCCTTGAAGCCCGGGATCATGTTTGCCGGAGCAAAAACCAGTGCCGCGGTGCCGGAGGCACCAAGGACAAACAGAAATCCGCCTGAAAGCAACGCGAGCTTGCGCGAGACGCGGAAAGCCTGGGACAATTTACGCTTGGCGACGGCCATAACTCGATACCCTTGACGCAGAACGACTGCACGCACTGTATCCCAACGCACTTACGTAAGTATTAACCGTGTTTGTTAAGGCCTGCCTCAGTTCGGATCAGGTCGGATCCGGGACCCTGAAACGGCGGTCGATCTCCGCTTGCCTTCCGGGGATCTCAAGCCGCATCGGGGATCGCTCGCGCCGCGCGATGACCTTGCCTCGCGCCATCACCATCAGCCTCGTCGCCCGCAAGCGGATCGCCT
>JAHJUC010000812.1 GCA_018829385.1 Alphaproteobacteria bacterium | reverse complement strand
GCGCGCGTTGCGCAGCCGCGCCAGCGTCACGTGCGGGAAAAAGCGGCGCGGGTCCGGCGGCAGGCCATGGCGCTGGCAGATCCGTTCGATTTCGGCCTGCAGCGCCTTGAGCTCGGCCGAGGGCGAAACACCGGCCCAGATGGAGTGCGGTTTCTTCGAGCCGAAGGATCCCAGTCCCGCCAGTGTCAGAGAAAAGGACGACCGGTCGATCCGGTCGAACGCGGCAATGAGCTCGTCGGCGGTGGGACCGTCGATATCGCCGATGAACCTGAGGGTTATGTGGTAATTCTCGACATTCAGCCAGCGTGCGCCGGGCAATCCGCCGCGCAGGAGGGAGAGGGACAGGGCCGCCTCCCGGGGTATCTCGAGTGCGGTAAAAAGCCTGGGCATTTGCGTGTCCCCCGAATCACCGTTTCATCCAAACGAATCACGGCACAGGCATCAGGGCAAGCGCCTAGATTTCGGATGGCTGCAAATCCGGCCGCCTATTCGGCCTTGATTTCGGCCAGGAACTCTTCCGCCACGGGCACGAATTTCTCCACCATCGTATTGATTCCGCTGGTGTTTGGATGCATCCCGTCGCTCAGCAGCATGTCCGGATTGCCGGTCACGCCGTCGAGAAAAAAGGGATACAGCGGCACATCGTATTTGGCCGCCAGCTCCGGATAAATCGCATTGAAGGCGGTCTCGTAGCCGGCGCCCATGTTGGGCGGGGCGAGCATTCCGGCAAGCAGCACCGCGATGCCGCGCTGTTTCAGCCGTGCGATCATGGCCTCCAGATTCTCGCGCGTCTTCTCCGGCGGCAGCCCGCGCAGCGCATCATTGGCGCCGAGCTCCAGAATGACGCCGTCAACGCCATCGGGGATCGACCAGTCGAGCCGCGCCAGGCCGCCGGACGTGGTGTCGCCCGACACCCCGGCATCGATGATCGTGACATCGTGGCCGCGCTCCCGCAGGGCGGCTTCCAGCCGCGCCGGGAAGCCTTCGCTCGCCTGCAGGTTGTAGGCCGCCATGAGGCTGTCGCCGAAGCCGACCAGCGTGACCGCGTCAGCGGCTGATACGGGCCTCGGGGCGGTGGCGACACCCAGGGCGAGGCACATAATGGCGGTCATGGCATGAAACGCGCGGCGGAAACCTTTAAAACGCAAGGGGCTGCTCCTAAGTGCTCGACATCAGCCGGTTCATGTCCGGCCGCTTCTGTTCCATATAGGATGTTCAGCCCGTGTCTCAATCCATCGCCAAACCCATTGTCACGCTGCGGCAGGCCAATCTGACGCTCGGCAACGGGGCCTCCTCGGTGCACGTGCTCAAGGGCATCGATATCGACATCAACCAGGGCGAGTCGGTCGGCATCGTCGGTCCGTCGGGATCGGGAAAATCGACGCTGCTGATGGTGATTGCCGGGCTCGAACGGCTCGATTCGGGGGAAGTTCATGTCGCCGACCAGGCGCTGCATGCGCTGAGCGAGGATGCGGTCGCCGCCGTGCGCGGCCGCTCGGTCGGCATCGTGTTCCAGTCGTTTCACCTGATTCCCAACATGACGGCGCTGGAAAACGTCGCCGTGCCGCTTGAACTCGCCGGCAAGTCCAACGCCTTCGAACGGGCGCGTGAAGAGTTGATCGCGGTCGGCCTGGGCGAGCGTCTGACGCATTATCCGGGGCAACTTTCGGGCGGCGAGCAGCAGCGCGTGGCGATCGCCCGGGCGCTGGCGCCGGATCCGGTGCTGATCGTTGCCGATGAGCCGACGGGCAATCTTGACGGAGAAACCGGACGGCAGATCGCCGATCTCTTGTTTGCAAAACAGGCCGAACGCGGCACCACATTGCTGTTGGTGACGCATGATGTGACGCTCGCCGATCGCTGCAACCGGCAGATTGCGGTCCGCTCGGGCCGCATCGTTGCCGGCGAGGAAGCGCCAACCGCCGCCAAGGCGATCGCCTGATGGCGCCGGCGGCAGCGAACACCGGGGCAAACGGCCTGCGGCTGGGGCTCGCGGCGCGGCTGGCGCTGCGCGAGTTACGTGGCGGATTGTCCGGCTTCTACATCTTTCTCGCCTGTGTCGCGCTCGGCACCGGCGCGATCGCCGGGGTCAATTCGGTCTCGCAGATGATGACCGGCTC
>JAHJUC010000811.1 GCA_018829385.1 Alphaproteobacteria bacterium | reverse complement strand
GCCATGTAGAAAAGACCGGCGCCGGTCCCCATGGCCACGGGAAGAAACAGGAATGCGAGCCCCTGCTCCCTTTCCGCCGCAGCAGCCGTCGCAATCGCCTGGCGCAGGCGGATCAGGCCTGGGCTCCCATCCCGGACCTTCGGCGGCGTGCTCGGGCGCCTGGTGTGCCGCAACACGAGCGGCGCGTCATGGCTGCCGTGTGCCACGGGGACCGGCTCTGCGGCCCCGAGTGCAACGACTGAATCGCGTTCGAACTCTTTGCGGTTTGCCTGCGTCATGCACGCCTCGCCTGTCGTCTGCAAGACTACCACCGAAACGCCCGATAATGCCACCATAAATTGCAATTGCGCTCTCCTGGCCGCAACCAGCCATTAGTCGTTGGCGCGGGGCAGCGCCGTGGTGTTTGTCACACAATTCCAAAGCGTTAACATTTGCTAAAGGGCGCAAATGCGGGCCTTTGCACATCCACTCCCCGGCGGACAATTAGCCATCCGCATAGCTTGGCATGGTGCTCCAAATCAGATAGCTAAACCCCTGACGGTCATCCAAGACGTCGGCCGAGCGCCGAACGCCTGCATTTGTGGAAGGACATGCCATGGCAGACAAGAACGCAAAAATCATTATGGACGGCAAAGAGATCGACCTGCCGATCAAAACCGGCACCATCGGTCCCGACGTCGTCGACATCGGCACGCTTTACAAGAACACCGGAGCCTTTACCTACGATCCGGGCTTCACCTCCACGGCGTCTTGCGAATCCAAGATCACCTTCATCGATGGCGACGAAGGCATTCTGCTGCATCGTGGCTACCCGATCGACCAGCTGGCCGAACACGGCGACTTCCTCGAAGTCTGCTACCTGCTGCTTTACGGGGAACTGCCGACCGCGACGCAGAAGGCCGATTTCGATTACCGTGTCACCCGCCACACCATGGTGCACGAGCAGATGAGCCGGTTCTTCACCGGTTTCCGCCGTGACGCGCACCCGATGGCCGTGATGTGCGGCTGCGTCGGCGCGCTGTCGGCTTTCTATCACGATTCAACCGACATCACCGATCCGCATCAGCGGATGGTTGCCTCGATGCGGATGATCGCCAAGATGCCGACGCTTGCGGCGATGGCCTTCAAGTACCACATCGGCCAGCCCTTCGTGTATCCGAAGAACGATCTCGACTATGCCTCGAACTTCCTGCGCATGTGCTTTGCCGTGCCGTGTGAGGAGTATGAGGTCAATCCGGTGCTGGCGCGGGCCATGGACCGCATCTTCATCCTTCACGCCGACCACGAGCAGAACGCCTCGACATCGACCGTGCGGCTTGCAGGTTCGTCGGGCGCCAATCCGTTTGCCTGCATCGCGGCCGGCATCGCCTGCCTCTGGGGCCCGGCCCATGGCGGCGCCAACGAAGCGGCGCTAAACATGCTGGCGGAAATCGGCACGGTCGACAAGATCCCGGAATATGTGAACCGCGCCAAGGACAAGAACGATCCGTTCCGTCTGATGGGCTTTGGTCACCGGGTCTACAAGAACTACGATCCGCGCGCCAAGATCATGCAGAAGACCACGCACGAAGTGCTGGGCGAACTCGGCATCAAGGACGACCCGATGCTCGAAGTGGCGATGGAACTGGAACGCATTGCGCTGACCGACAGCTACTTCATCGAGAAGAAGCTGTACCCGAACATCGACTTCTATTCGGGCATCACGCTCAAGGCGCTCGGCTTCCCGACCACCATGTTCACCGTGCTGTTTGCACTGGCGCGCACCGTCGGCTGGATTGCCCAGTGGAGCGAAATGATCGAGGATCCGGGCCAGCGCATCGGCCGCCCCCGCCAGCTCTATGTCGGCGAAGCCGCACGCGACTACGTGCCGGTGTCGAAGCGCTGAGCGCAACGCCGCTCAGGCCTGACAATGGAAAAAGCGCCTTCGGGCGTTTTTTTTATTTCCGGGGACCAACGATGTTTCCGATGCCGCAACAAGCCTGTTGCTTCCGTTCAGGTGCTTCCGTTGAGGCCGGCGGGCGGATCGATTGCCGACCGGGCCGGCGCGGCAGCTTTCAGCGGCCGATGACCGACAACAGTGTCATGGCGGCTTTCTCGGATGCGGGAACGCCGACTTCCATCCGCGACCGGATCAAGTCGAAATCCGCGAGCATGGCGGCGCGATGCAGTGTATCGGCTGCGAGCTGATCGGCCTGCCGCGCCAGACGTTCGGGGCGAAGCTGGCGATCGTAATATTCTGAAATGACGACACGGCCGGCGATCATGTTCGGCAGCGCGGCCGTCCACGAGACGATCAGGCCGGACAGCAGGCGGGATATCGGGTCAAGCTTGTAGCACGAAATATGCGGCACGCCGGCCAGTGCGAGCTCGAGGAGGACGGTGCCGGAGGCGGCAATGGCGACATCGGCCTCGCCGAAGGCCTGCCATTTCGCGGTTTCGCCGGTGACGATCCGGCAGTCGACGTCCCAGCCCAGGACCTGGTCCCTTATCTGCCGTTCCACATGCGCGCCGGCCGGAAGCACGAAGCTCATGTCGGGATTGAGCGAGGCCAGCGAACTTGCCGCCGCTCCCAGGACCGGCCCGAGGCGCGTGACCTCGCTGCGGCGCGAACCCGGCAGGAGCAGGCACATTTGCGGCTTCCCGGAAGGCTTTCCAGATGACTTGCCGTTCCTGCGGGCTTGCTGGGCCTCGTACGCCGCCTGCAGGCCGGGATCGTCGATCAGCCGGTGGCCGACATAGGTCAGCGGCGGGCCGCCAAGGCGCCTGACGATCTCCGCTTCGAACGGAAAGACCGAGAGCACGTGATCGACATAGGCCGTCATCGCCGGCGCCCGTTCAGGCTTCCAGGCCCATACGGTGGGGCAGACGTAATTGACAATCTTGAGATCCGGCAGCGCCTTGCGGACCTTGCGGGCAACCCGGTGGCTGAAATCCGGGCTGTCGATGATCAACAGGCAATCGGGTCTTGCGGCAATGATCGCATTGGCGGTCTGGCTGATGCGCATGACCAGTTTGGGCAGCCGGGCAATCACCGCCGAAAACCCGATGAGGGACAATTCGGTATAGTCGAACAGGGAATTCAGTCCCTGGGCAATCAGCCGCTCGCCGCCAACACCGATCAACTCGGGCTGCTGACCGGTCTGACGCGCTATCTCCTGGACAAGCCCCGCGCCGAGGATGTCGCCCGAAGGTTCGCCGGCGACGACTGCCAGCTTCAACGCAGGCATTGGTTCACCTCGCCTTCCCGCGGCTCGATGCCGGTGACGAACAGGCCCAGCCGGTCTGCCTCCGAAACGACGCGCTCGCGCTCGAGCACCAAAGCACGGCCCGCCTCGATGGCAATGCCCGACAGGCCTGCCGCATGCGCGTTGATCACGGTGTCGGGCCCGATCGAAGGCAGATCGGCGCGCTCATCCTGCCCCGGCTTGCACAGCTTGACCAGCACACCGCCGCCCGACGCGGACAGCCTGTTGCCGGCGCGCAGATCCGCCACCCGCGCAAGCATTGCATCGGTCCCTTCCAGCCCTTCTATGGCGATGACGCGGCCATGAACCGAAACCGCACCCTGCCCGATATCGAGCCTGCCGAGCGCCAATGCCGCCTCTGACGCGGCCGCAATATCCTTGAGATCGGCCTTGCCCGGACCCAGGCGCCCGACCGGGCCGGCTTGTCCCAGGAGATCGGGTGC
>JAHJUC010000810.1 GCA_018829385.1 Alphaproteobacteria bacterium | reverse complement strand
CGTCAGCCCCAGCTCCTTGACCAGTTCCGCGAGCACATTGAGCACCTGCGCCTGCGACGAGACATCGAGCCCCGAGACGATCTCGTCGGCCAGGATGAATTCCGGCTTCAGCGCGATCGCGCGTGCGATCCCCACCCTCTGGCGTTGTCCGCCCGACAGCTCGTGCGGGTAACGGCTGCGAAACCCGCGCGGCAGACCGACATGATCGAGCGCATCGTCTATCCGCCCGTCAACATTGTCAAACCCGTGCATCTGCAGCGGATCGGCGATGATCGCGCCGACCCGCCGCCGCGGATTGAGCGACGACATCGGGTCCTGGAAGATCATCTGCATCCGCCGCCGGATCGGCCGCAGCGCATCTTCATTGAGATGGGTGATGTCCCGGCCATCGAATGCGATTGTTCCCGCCGTCGGTTCGATCAGCCTGAGCAGCGCCCGCCCGAGCGTCGACTTGCCGGACCCGGAACCACCGACGATCCCGAGCACCGAGCCGCGAGTGATCTCGAGATCGATGCCGTTGAGGATGCGGATCATCGGCGCTCGGCCGAACAGCGGCTTCGCCGCCATGTCCGGCAGCGCCACCTCCAGCGACCGGGCCGAAAACAGGATATCGTCCCGCGGAGCAATCGCCTCTGCGCCGTTCCTATCCGCCATGACGCCACTCCTTGTCGGATGCCAGAACTTCGGCGGCCACCGCCTCGATCACCGCCTCGTCGACCGGCAGCAACGATGCATCGGGATCGGTGTATTTCGGCGTCGCCGCCAGCAGGGCGCGGGAATAGGCATGTTTCGGGCCGGCAAAGAAATCCGGCACGCTCGAGTTTTCGACGATCTTGCCGCCGTAAAGCACCGACAGCCGCTGGCAGACTTTCGAGACCACCCCGAGATCGTGGGTGACGAAGACCATTGCGGTGGAATGGCGCTCCTGCAGCTCGCGGATCAGCCTGAGAATCTGCTTCTGCACGGTCACGTCCAGCGCCGTGGTCGGCTCATCGGCAATGACCAGCTTCGGATTGGCTGCAAACGCCGAGGCGATCAGCACGCGCTGGCGCATGCCGCCCGACAACTCGTGCGGATAGCTGCCCATCACCCGCTCGGGATTGTCGATATGCACCTCGTTGAGCAGTTCCAGCGCCCGAACCCGGGCGTTGGCCTTGCTCCAGCCGAGAATGTCGACCAGCCGGTTGGTGATCTGCGGTTCGATTCGCCGTGACGGGTTGAGCGCGGTCAGCGGGTCCTGCGGGATCAGCGCCGCGGTGGCCCCGATAAACCGGCGCCGGTCTGCCGGTTTCATCTTCTGCAAATCCTGCCCGTCGAGCAGGATCTCGCCCTCGATGATCGAGATGGCCGATGGCAGGATGCCGAGGATGGCCTTGCCGATCATGCTCTTGCCAGCGCCGCTCTCGCCCACCAGACCCAGCACCTCGCCGGTGTCGATGGAAAAGGACACAGACCGCAGCACACGCTGGTCAAAGCCGTGCAGCGCCGCGGACAGGTTGTTGACGGTCAGGAAAGCGCTCATCGCAGCACCGGGTCGAAGCGGTCCTTGAGCCCCTCGCCGAACTGGCTGAAGGACAGGACGGTCAGGAACAGAACGCCAAGCGGGAACGCCAGCACCCACCAGGCCTGGTAGATCGAGGTGCGGCCCTCGGCGATCATCCCGCCCCAGGTCGGCGCATCGGTGGAGATCGACAGGTTGACGAAGGACAGGATCGCCTCGACGATCACCGCAATGCCCATTTCCAGCGTCGACAGCGCAACGATCGTCGGCAGTACATTGGGCAGGATCTCCCGCCACAGGATATCGCGCCGCGGCCGGCCCGCGACGATGGCGCTCGAGACATAATCCATCGCCGACTGGTTCATCGCTTCCGCCCGCACCACCCGGCAGAACCGGGTCCAGTCGATGACGATGATGGCGATGATGATCGAGGTCAGCCCGGTGCCGAGCACGGCGATCAGCAGGATCGCGAACAGCACCGGCGGAAACGCCATCCAGATGTCGACCAGCCGCGAGATCACCACGTCGACCCAGCCGCGCAGGTAGCCGGCGAGCAGGCCCAGCATCGATCCGACGATGGCCGTCGCAAGCCCGGCGATCAGCGCCACCGAGAAGGCTATCCGCGCACCATGAATCAGCCGCGACAGCACGTCCCGGCCGAGACTGTCGGTGCCGAGCAGATAGGCCGGATCCGAACCGCTCGCCCAGAACGGCGGCAACCGGCCTGCGAAAAGGTCCTGTGCCAGCGGATCGTGCGGGCTGATCAGCGGCGCGAACAGCGCCAGCAGCGCCATGATGCCGAGCCATGTGCCCGACAACCACAGCCGCGCGCCGAGCCGCCGTTTGATGGAACCGCGCCCGTCAAGCATGACGCAGCCTCGGATTGAGAAGGGCGTAGGTCATGTCGACAACCAGATTGATGATGGTGAACAGCAGCGCAAAGACGATGACGATGCCCTGGATCAGCGGCAGGTCGCGGTTGATAACCGCATCGATCGCCATGTTGCCGAGCCCCTCATAGGAAAACAGCCGCTCGATGATCACCGTACCGCCGATCAGGAAGGTGAACTGCACGCCGATCAGCGTCAGCGTCGGCAGCACCGCATTGGGCAGCGCCTCCGACAGGATGACGTGGTTTTCGCTGTAGCCCTTGGTGCGCGACAGCGTGACGTAATCGAGATGCATGGTTTCCTTGAGCGACTGCTTGAGCAACTGGCTGATAATAGCCGCCAGCGGAATGGCCAGCGCTAAGGCCGGCATGAACATGTGCTTGAGCAGATCCCACCACAGATCGAACCTGAGCCGCGCGATGCTCTCGAAGACATAGAACTGTGTGACGAACGGCAGATCGAGCGACGGCGAGATCCGCCCCGAGATGTGAAACACCGGCATCAGCACGCCGAACAGCACGATCAGGATCAGCGCCCAGAGAAAATCCGGGATCGAAAGCCCCACACCATTGGCGACATCGATCGCCGTTTCGGTGCGCGTCTCCCGGTGCCGGACGCCGGTCAGCGCCATCGCGCCACCAATCACCACGGCGATCACCAGCGCGAAGATCGCCAGTTCCAGCGTCGCCGGCAGTCGACCCAGCACCAGCGGCATCACCGGCTGGCGCAGCGAGATCGAGGTTCCGAAATCGCCGTGGAAGACCCCGGCAAGCCAGATCCAGAATTGCTCGAAGATCGTCTTGTCGAGCCCGTAATGGGCGGTCAGGCGGGCAATGTCTTCTTCCGTTGCGCCGGGCGGCAGCATCATGGCGATCGGGTTTCCCGGCACCACGCGGATGACGAAGAACACCACCACCGCCGCCCCGATCAAGGTGACCGACATGGTCGCAAGGCGTAGGAGAATTGCGCGCAACAGTTTCAAGGGAAGATGTCCTGCAAAAAGGGACCGCCACCGTGAGGCGGCGGCCCGTGCATTCGGAAGAGGCTTACGAAGCCCGCTTCATCAGGTGCGGCAGCAGCGCGCCGGAGGCATGCGGCGTCACCGCCACGCCATCGGCATGAAGGATCGGCTGCACATACTGCAAGAGCGGGATCACCAGCGCATTGTCGGCAATGTACTTGTCGACAGCCTTCCAGCCCGCGATCCGCTTCTCCTCGTCACCCTCGCCCCAGAGCGGTCCGATCATGCCGATCAGATCCTCGCCGTCCCACACCGAGTGCGGCGACGGGCCGAACATGGCGAAACCGGTCGAGGTGGTCGGATCGGCCACCGAGTTGCCCCAGTTGTAGAACGCGGCGGGCGCCAACTGGTCGGCGGCACGCAGTTCGTAGTGCTTGGCGATCTCGTAGACTTCGATTTCCGCCTCGATGCCGATCTTGCGCCACAGGCCGACGATCGCCTGGATCATCTCGTAATCCTTCGGCTTGAAGCCGCGGGTCGTCTGGATCTTGAACTTCACCGGATTTTCCGGCGAGTAGCCGGAAGCCGCCAGCAGTTCCTTGGCCTTTTCCGGGTCGTAGGGCACCTTGATCGAGGCGTCATAGGCCTCGTATTCGGGTGTCTGCAGCGTGTCGATGGCG
>JAHJUC010000809.1 GCA_018829385.1 Alphaproteobacteria bacterium | reverse complement strand
GTATCGGGCTCATCGCCCTTCTTGCCTGCTCCGCCCTTCTTGGCGCCGGCGGTCGGAACCGCCGTGCCGCGGCTCGGCGGCGTGTCGTCGCCAATGTCGCGGGCCGGCTTCTCGCCGCGGATCAGCGCCTTGATCTCCTCGCCGGTCAGCGTCTCGTACTCGAGCAGGCCTTCGGCGATGGCGATGAACGCCTTCTTCTTCTTGGTCAGGATCTCGCGGGCTTCGCTGTAGGCCTGGTCGATCAGGCGGCGGATTTCGCTGTCGATCTTCTGCGCGGTGGCTTCCGAGACGTTCTTCTGCTGCGCCACCGAATGACCCAGGAACACCTCCTGCTGGTTCTCGCCATAGGCGACCTGGCCGAGTTCGTCGGAGAAGCCCCATTCGGTCACCATCGCCCGGGCAAGCTTGGTCGCCTGCACGATATCGGAAGATGCACCGGAGGTGATGTTCTCCTTGCCGAAGGTCAGTTCCTCGGCAACGCGGCCGCCCATCATGATAGCAAGCCGCGACACCATCCACTTGTAGCTCATCGAGTAGCGATCGGCCTCGGGCAGCTGCATGACCATGCCGAGTGCGCGGCCGCGCGGAATGATCGTCGCCTTGTGAACCGGGTCGGCCACCGCGACATTGAGCGCGACGATGGCATGACCGGCCTCGTGATAGGCAGTGAGCTTCTTTTCTTCCTGGGTCATGGCGGTCGAGCGGCGCTCGGCACCCATCATCACCTTGTCCTTGGCGTCTTCGAACTCGGCCATGGTGACGAGGCGCTTGTTGCGCCGCGCCGCCAGCAGGGCGCCTTCGTTGACGAGGTTCATCAGGTCGGCGCCGGAGAAGCCAGGTGTGCCGCGGGCCAGAACCTTGAGATCGACATTCGGCGCCATCGGCACGTTGCGCACATGCACCTTGAGGATCTTTTCGCGGCCGTTGACGTCGGGAAGCGGCACGACGACCTGGCGGTCGAAGCGGCCCGGACGCATCAGCGCCGGGTCGAGAACGTCCGGACGGTTGGTCGCCGCGATCAGGATAATGCCTTCATTGGCTTCAAAGCCGTCCATCTCGACCAGCAACTGGTTGAGCGTCTGCTCGCGCTCGTCATTGCCGCCGCCAAGACCGGCGCCGCGATGACGGCCGACCGCGTCGATTTCATCGATGAAGATGATGCACGGCGCGTTCTTCTTGGCCTGTTCGAACATGTCGCGCACGCGGGATGCGCCGACGCCGACGAACATTTCAACGAAATCCGAACCGGAAATGGTGAAGAAAGGCACATTGGCTTCGCCGGCAACGGCACGCGCCGTCAGCGTCTTGCCGGTACCGGGAGGGCCCACGAGCAGCACGCCGCGCGGGATCTTGCCGCCGAGCCGCTGGAACTTCTGCGGATCGCGCAGGAATTCGACGATTTCCTCGAGATCCTGCTTGGCTTCGTCAACGCCCGCCACGTCGGCGAAGGTCACGCGGCCATGCGCCTCGGTCAAAAGCTTCGCCTTCGACTTGCCAAATCCCATGGCACCGCGCGAACCGCCCTGCATCTGACGCATGAAGAAGATCCACACGCCGAGGATCAGAAGGATCGGCAGCCAGGAGATCAGGTAGCCGACCAGCGTGTTGGAACTGTCAACTTCCGGCCGCGCGGTGATCGACACGTTGCGGTTGTTGAGACGATCAATCAGGCCGGCATCGCCCGGCGAGTAGGTCTGAAACCCGGTGGCGGAATCGGTGTAGTTGCCGGAAATCCGTTCGCCGACGATGGTCACGTCGCGGACACGCCCCGCATCAACGTCCTTGAGGAACTGCGAATAGGCGATGTCGCGCCCCGCGGTCCGTTCGCTTGGACTCTGAAACATGTTGAACAAAGCGATCAACAGAAGCGCGATGATTGCCCACAGGGCAAAATTGCGGAAGTTGGGATTCATACTCTTCCTCGGGGATCAAGGCCTGCTGCCACCGGCGCATAACCGAATTTCAAAAACTCAACCTGTAACATAGGAGCCCGGAAGGGACTTGCCAAGGCTGGTGGCGGCGTTTGTCATCGCAGTTTCATTGCGGTTAACGCTGGAATATCCAGTGGATTGGCCCACGGGCACTCCGGGAACGGCCTGAGCTTCGCCAATCGTGCCAACGCCTGGGCGACGGGCAATTGCTGCACCGGCAGAATATGCGAGCTGCGGCCGGCAAGCCGCTGGCAGACGAAACCGCCGACAACACCGTCCTCCTGGCCCCAATCTGCCTCAGACAGACGGGAATCGCGGCTGAAACAGGGCATGACACCGCGGTTTTCGCTCCCTGACACCGTCAGCACCGACGTGCGGGAGAGATTGTGAACGCGAAAGCGCCGGTCCCAGACGCCCCAGCTGCCCGGTTCGAGGCTGAGCCCGGCTACGTCGCGGCGTTCCCGTCCGAGAGCAAGGCAGGTTCCGCTGCGCCAGATCAGCGTCCGTCCGAGACTGATGGCCCCTCCGTCACCGGCGGCGGCGGATGAGCTGATGAAACCGGCAAGCGTCGCTTTGCCGCGCCTGTCGAGCGGACGCGAAGCGCCACCGCACCAGTCGATCAGGGCTTCCAGCACCGCTGTCGTCACCTCCGGCGCATCATCCGGGCTGGTTCGCATCCGGACGAGGCCGTCCGCGTCGACATGGCAGCGCGCATCGATGAAGTCCGCCGCCAGGCTGGCAAGCCGAAAACGGGCGATCGCGATCTGCGACCCATCCGGTCCGTCCAACGCCGCTCCTTCCTCGCGAAACCTGGTGCGAACCCGCACCCTCTCGAAACGCGGGTCGTTATTGGACGGATCCTCGATCCAGTCCTCGACACCCTTGTCGCGAAGAAACTCGCGGAACCTGATGCGAGGCAAACCCATGAGCGGCCGCAACACCCACATGCGGCCTTCGAACAGGGTTGCCGGCGGAATGCCGGCGAGGCCCGGAGCATCCTCCGATGCACTGCGGGCACGGCGCATGGCCAGCGTTTCGGCCTGGTCATCCCGCGTGTGCGCTGTCAGCACGGCGGAAAGACCGAGGCGCGCCGATGCCTCGGCCAGCAACCGGTAACGGGCCGCCCGGGCCGCGGCCTGCAGACCGGTCTCAGGCTGGCCGCTGTCCCATTTGAGGGTCTGGTGGCGAATGCCGAGCCGCCGGCAGCGGGACTTGACCCAGCGCGCCTCGTCGGCCGATCCGGGGCGCAGGCCGTGATCCACGCTCAGCGCCACCAGCCTTGCCGCCGGCAGAAGGGCGGCAAGCCCGTAAAGCAGCCCGAGCGAATCCGAACCTCCCGACACGGCCACACCAAGCGGGCGATGATCGTTCAGGCAGGCCAAAAATTCCGAGAGGCATTCAGGCAGCGAGTGCGGCGTGTGCGCGGGGCCGCCCGAAAGACCGGGCTTCATCGGGTTCGACAAGAACTCAGCAGCTCGCCAGTCTCTGTTCTTCGCTGACCTTGGCGCGAACCGCCGCGGAGGCGCCCGGATAGCGGATCAGCACCTCGCGCAGCGTGGCGCAGGCGGTTTCGCGGTTGTCG
>JAHJUC010000808.1 GCA_018829385.1 Alphaproteobacteria bacterium | reverse complement strand
TGTCTCGCTTGCCTGCACCAGCGGTGCGGATTACCGGCAAATGTTGCGCCATGTGCTTAATGAACTTGCGGAGGATGCATGACCGGCTGGCTCCTCGATTCCCATCTCATGCGACAGCGCAGCGGATGGACACCCGCGCGGGTCTCGCTGGCCCAGTCGATTGCGCTGGCCGCACCGGTGGGGGTGAGCCTGGTTGAGCGCGGGACGGCGCAGATCGCGGTGCTGATGACCGCACTGATCACCTGTCTCGCCTGGGAGCTGGCCTTTGCCCTGATCCGCGGGCGATCCCCGAGCTTGCACACCGTGACGGCTGCGCTGATTTTCGCGGCCCTGGTTCCCGCGACGGTTCCACTCTGGCAGATCGCGATGGCCGCGAGCTTCGGGGTGGTGTTTGGTGAACTGGTGTTTGGCGGTAGGGGGTATGGCATCGTATCGGCGGCGGCGGCGGCGGCCGGGTTCCTGGTGTTTTCCTTCACCGGGGCCAGCTTGTCCGTGACGAGCGAGGCCATGGCGCTGGCCACACTTCCCGGCGCGGTGCTGCTGCTGTGGGGAGGGTTGATATCCTGGCGCGTACTGGCATCCGCAGCTGTCGTGCTGATAGCGGTCGAACTTGCCCGGCAAGGGCTGAGCGGGCTGCCAATGGTTCTGGCGACGGCGGTCTTCGGGCTGGTTTTCCTCATCGCCGATCCTGCGGCTGCCGCGTCGACGCAATGGGGGCGCTGGGTATACGGTCTTCTCGCCGGGCTGCTGATCGTGCTCTTCGATACTCTGGCCGGTTCAGCCATCGCGCCGGCAGCCATCGTCTTCGCATCGCTTCTTGCAAGCCTGTTTGCTCCGCTGATCGATCATCTGGCCGTGGCGCTGATCGTCAGGCGGCGGGGGAGGCGGCATGGCTGAGCTGTTGTCACCCATTCGAAATTTCTTTGCACGCTCGAACGATGATCTGGTCAAGATCATCGGCATGGCAGTCTTGGTTGCGCTTGTCTCATCTGCCGCCGTGTCGACGGCGGCGGTGATGCTGAGGCCTTACCAGGAGGCGAACCGGGCGGCCGAGCGGCAGGCGCGGATCGACCAGATGCTCGATACGCTGCCGGGCATGCGCGACCTGATGATGGAATCCGGGGTCGATACGCTGGAAACGCGACTGGTCAACCTGGACGACGGCAGTTTCGCGAGTGGCGCGGATCCGGCCGGTTTCGATCTCGAGGCGGCGCTGCAGGACCCGGATGCCAGCATTGCGCTTGAAGCGGATACGGATATTGCCGGCATCAAGCGGCGGGCGAACCAGTCACCGGTCTACCTGCTGCAGAAGGATGGAGATCTCAAGCTGATCGTGTTGCCGGTCTATGGCGCTGGCTATCAGTCCACCATTCGCGCCGCGCTGGCGATCGAGGCGGATCTGACCACGATTGCCGCGCTGGCGATTGTCGAACAGGGCGATACGCCCGGATTTGGTGCACGGATCGAGGAACCGGAATGGCTGGCGCTCTGGCCAGGCAAGAAGATTGCCGACGAGACCGGGACGGTGCGGATCGAACTGGTGCGCGGCGGGGCGTCCACACCCTACGAGGTCGACGGGATTTCCGGCGCCACGCGGACCAGCACCGGGTTGACCAATATCTTGAGGTTCTGGCTGGGAGACAAGGGATTTGGCCCGTTCCTCGCCAGGCTCAGGCAGGAGGGGCTCTAGGATGTCGCTGAAACATCACCTCATCAGCCCGCTGATCGGCAACAATCCCATCACCCTGCAGATCCTGGGCATCTGCTCGGCGCTGGCCGTGACCACCACCTTGTCCACGGCGATCACCATGTCGGTGGCGCTGACCGTGGTCCTCTGTTTGTCGGGTGGTGTGATCAGTCTGATGCGACACCACATTCCGCCGTCGATCCGGCTGATCATCCAGATCACCATCGTTGCCTCGATCGTCATCGTGATCGACCAGTTCATGCAGGCCTTCATGTTCGAGATGAGCAAGCGGCTGTCGATCTTTGTCGGGCTGATCGTGACCAATTGCCTGGTGCTTGGCCGTGCGGAGGCGTTCGTCATGCGCAATCCGGTGCTGCCAAGCGTGCTCGACGGGCTTGGAAACGGCCTCGGCTACAGCCTGATCCTGCTGATCGTCGGGGCGCTGCGCGAATTTCTCGGAACCGGCGGGTTGATGGGCGTTCCGCTGGTCACGACCGTGGCGGAAGGTGGCTGGTTCGAACCTCTCGGCCTGATGCAACTGGCGCCCAGCGCATTCTTCATCCTCGGGCTGCTGGTCTGGCTGGTGCGGGTGCTGCGTCCCGAGCAGGTTGAGCAGCCGGAGTTCCGTCTGAAGGCTGCGGAGGACCGCCGGCCATGAGCGAGCTGCTGATCAAATCCATCTTCCAGGAAAATCTTGCGCTGTCGTTCTTCCTCGGGATGTGCACCTTTCTGGCCGTGTCCAAGCGGGTTGATACGGCTGTTGGCCTGGGGCTGGCGGTCATCGTGGTGCAGGCGATCACCGTCCCGGTCAACTACCTGATCTTCAACCTGCTGCTAATCGAAGGCGCCTGGGGCTGGGCAGGATTGCCGGATGTCGATCTGACCTTCCTCAAGCTGGTGAGCTTCATTGGGGTCATTGCCGCGATGGTGCAAATCCTGGAGATGACGCTGGACCGGTTCGCGCCGCGGCTCTACCGGGCGCTTGGCATCTTCCTGCCGCTGATCACCGTCAACTGCGCCATTCTCGGCGGCAGCCTGTTCATGGTCGAACGCCACTATGATTTCGAGCAGTCGGTTGTCTACGGGATCGGCAGCGGGGTGGGCTGGGCGCTGGCGATCATCACCTTCGCGGCCATTCGCGAGAGGCTCAAATACAGCGACATGCCGAAGGGCGTCGAGGGGCTGGCCAGTGCCTTCATCGTCACCGGCCTGATGTCACTCGGCTTCTCGGCCTTCTCCCTGGTGACGCCATGACGGAGATCGTTCTTGGCATAGTCCTGCTCACGGTGATCGTGCTGCTGCTTGCGGTCACGGTGATGTTTGCGCGGTCGATCCTGTCACCCTCGCGCCCGGCGGTGCTGACCGTGAACGGGTCGAGCAAGTTTGACACCAGCACCGGGGTCAAGCTGCTATCTGCGCTGAACGAGAACGGGATCCTCGTGCCATCGGCCTGTGCCGGCGCGGGCACCTGTGGCCTTTGCCGGGTCAAGATCCTGAAGGGCGGTTCCGCGCCGTTGCCGACGGAAGCCGCGCGGCTGACCAAGGCGGACCTTCGCGATCATTTTCATCTCGCCTGCCAGGTGGTGATGCGCGGCGACATGGAAGTTGAAGTCGACAACGACCTGATGTCGGCGGAAAAATTCGTCTGCACGGTCGAAAGCGTGCGGGCGCTGACGCCATTGATCAGGGAAATCGTGTTGCGTCAGCCCGACGGCATGAAGCTCGATATCGAGGCTGGTTCCTTCGTGCAGGTTACCGCTCCGCCGTTCGAGCGCAACTACTCGGATATCGATGTACCCGATGCCCACGCGGCGGTCTGGCAGACACTTAGGGCGCTCAAGGTTTCCAGCCCCGCGCCGGTGACCCGGGCCTACTCGGTCTCCAACCGGCCGGAGGATACCGAAGCCGGACGGATCGTGCTCAACATCCGGCTGGCGTTGCCACCGCCGTCGCTTCCCGACGTGATGCCCGGCGTGGTTTCCTCGTGGCTGTTTTCGCTCAAACCCGGTGACCGGGTCGATACGTCCGGGCCGTTCGGCAGCTTCCGGGCCCAGCCCGGCGATGCCGAAATGATCTTCA
>JAHJUC010000807.1 GCA_018829385.1 Alphaproteobacteria bacterium | reverse complement strand
GCGATGGCGCTGTAGAAGGCAACATTCTGCCTCATGTTCGTGGCGAGCGCGGAGCGTTTGTCAGCCATGCCGTGCTCCTGCGGCTGGCAGCGATGACTGCGTGCCCACATTGAGCGAGGCCGCGACGATGGCTTCCTCGGTGATCGCGTCGCCGCTGAGCTTGGCGACGATTTCTCCGTCATACATCACCGCCACGCGGTCACAGCAGCCGATCAGCTCGGCATAGTCGCTTGAGTACAGCAGGATCGTCTTCCCCCGGTCGGCCAGCTCGCGAATGAGCTTGTAGATTTCCTGTTTCGTGCCGACATCGATGCCGCGCGTCGGATCGTTGAGCAGGATCACGTCCGGATCCGTCATCAGCCATTTTGCAATCACCACCTTCTGCTGGTTTCCGCCCGACAGGGTCGAGACGATGTCATCGGGACTGGCGACCTTGATCTGCAGTTTCGCGATGCCCTCGCTCACCGCCTGCCTGGCCTTGTCCTGGTTGATGAATGGCCCGTCCGAGACACGGTCGTAGGAGGCGGCAAGCAGATTGTCGGCGATTGACATGGCCAGCATCAGGCCTTCGGTCTTGCGGTCCTCGGGCACCAGCGCGATGCGCATGGCGGCACTCTTGGCTTCGGCCGGGGACCCGGGCCGGCAGGGGTGGTCAAGGATTGCGACCTCGCCCTGTAATCCCCGCAGCACGCCGAAGAGGCCTAAGAGCAGTTCCTTCTGGCCTTGCCCGTCGAGGCCCCCCAGCCCGACGATTTCACCCTTGCCGATGCTCAGGTCGATGCCCTTGAGCTGGCCTTCCCAGGCAAGCCTGTCGATCGTCAGATAGGCGGGTTTCGGCGCAGGCTCGGGTTTCGGCGGATAGTGTGCGGTCACCTCGCGGCCGATCATCAGCTTGACGATCTCGCCCTCGCTATGCGCGCCCTTGGCGAATGTCTCGATGTGCTGGCCGTTGCGGAATACCGAGAGCATGTCGCACAGCTTGTCGATCTCGTGCATGCGGTGGGAAATGAACAGGCTTGCCACGCCGGCGGCCCTGAGCTCCGCAAGCAGGCCGTAGACGGTTTCCACATCGCGGCTGGTCAGCGCCGACGTGGCCTCGTCGAGAATGAGCACCTTCGGATCCTTGCCGAGCGCCTTGGCGATTTCGACCATCTGCCGGCGCGACAGCGACAGCTCGCGCACCAGCGAATTGGGATCGACATCCTCGCACTTGATCCGCGCCAGCAGTTCCTCGGCACGGCGGTTCTGCGCCCGCTTGTCGATCAGCCCGAACCGGGTGCGCGGCGGTGCTGTGATGGAGATGTTGTCGGCGACCGACAGGTCGGGCACCAGCGACAGTTCCTGGAAGATGCAGACGATGCCCGAAGCGACCGCCTGGTCCGGATTTGAAAACCGCACGTTTACGCCGCTCACCTCGATGGTGCCGGCATCGGGCTGCAGTACGCCCGAGAGGATCTTGATCAGCGTTGACTTGCCCGCGCCGTTCTCGCCCAGGATCCCGTGGATCGTGCCCGGGCGGCAGCTGAAATCCACGCCTTCCAGGGCGCGCGTACCCGAAAAATGTTTCGATACGCCACTGAACTGGACGATCGGGCTGTCAATCGGCATTGCGCGCGCACTCCTGGCAGGCAGCGTTGTCGTGTCTGGGGATGAGTGGGGCGCCAGGCCATGCGCGGCGCCCCAAGCGTCTGTTTCGATGTTTACTTCACGTCAGCTTCGGACTGCGCCATGATCGACGGGCCGGAGATGTTGACGCCACAGGGCGGGAACTCGTTCACCGTGAAGAAGTTGTCCGGCAGGTCGCTCCAGTAGTTCTTGCCGTCCTCGAGATCCTTGTAGGTCGCCACCGGCAGCGGCACCGAGATCAGCTGCGGCATGACGTTGCCCTCGAGTGCGGAGACCGCCGCCTTCATGGCAATGGCGACCAGGCCCGGGGACTGGCCGATCGAGATGCCTTTCAGGCCTTCTGCGGAATAGGTGGCAATGGCCTTGCGGTAGCCGTTCTCGGATTCGCCGGCGACCGGCACCCACGGGTGACCGGCATCCTTGAGCGCCTGGATGACGCCGTTGGAGCCGCCCTGTCCGACCACAGCCTCGAACTGGCCATGAACCGCGATGGCATCGGCAACGACTTTCTGGGTCGTGCCGTCATCCCAGTTGCCCACCACCGAGACCAGTTCCCAATTGCCGCCATCGGCCTTGAAGGTCTCGTTGATGCCGATAGAGCGGTCGCGGTCGACCGAGTTGCCCGGCAGTCCGCGCACTTCGAGGATCTTGCCCGAAGTGACGCCCTTGGCCTTGAGCTCGTCCAGCGTGAACTGGGCCCACATGCGGCCCATCTTCAGCTGGTCTTCATTGACCTGCATGACCTTGTCGGTGTCGAGCACGTTGTCGAACGGCACCAGCACCACATTGTTCTTGTCGGCGAGGCGGATCACCCGGTCGAAACCATCCGGTGACACGGCGATCGTGACGATCGCGTCATAGCCCTGGTTGATGAAGTCCTCGATCGCGCCCAGCTGGGCCGGCGCGTCCGTTCCCGTCGAGACCACCTTGAACTCGGAAATCTTGTCCTTCATGGCCGGATCTTCGGCGAAGGCCTTGGCTGTCTTGATCATCTGGATGCGCCAGCCATTGCCGACGAAACCGTTGACCACGGCGATCTTGTAGGGGCCTGCCTTGGCCGGCCACTGCATGTATTTGGTGTCGGCATCCCACGGCGCGAAGCAGGTCGGATCGACGCCCGGGCCGGAAACGATCTCTGGACCTGCCAGGGACAGGCTTGTCGAGAGCATCAGGCCCACGACGGCGGTTGAAATGATTGTTCCTAGTTTCATGCTAGTTCCTCCTCCTACGGTGCTTCATCGCACCCTCCCAGATGCCACGATGTGTGACGATCATTTCCTTGGCCGCGTCGTGGTCGTCGCCGCGCGGCCGGATATTGGCTGCCCCTAGTCCGAAAAATGCCGGAAGCCGGCGTCCAGATGGGTCTTCATCTTGTACTGGTAGGCCGTCCGGTCCCGCTTCTCGATCGTCTCCAGGATTGCGGCATGCTCGGAGTACGTAACGGTCGCGAATGTCTGGACGGTCTTCGCCTTCATCATGATTTTTACGATCACCGGCTTCATGATCTTGTAGACGTCGAGAATCGCCTTGTTTCCCATCACCGCCACCAGGCGGGTGTGAAAGCGGAAATCGATCTCCGAGGCGTTGACGGCTGTCTCGGCGTTCAGGAGTTCCGTGTTGATCTGACGCAGCTCGGCAAT
>JAHJUC010000806.1 GCA_018829385.1 Alphaproteobacteria bacterium | reverse complement strand
GTCATGAATGCCTATTGCCGCATCGTCGAGCGCGGCAGCCTGGCCCGCGCCGCCGACGATCTCGGCGTCTCGGCGGCGTTGCTCAGCCGCGAACTGAAGCTGCTCGAACAGAGCCTCGGCTGCGTGCTGTTGACGCGCACCACCCGCGCCATGTCGCTCACCGATGCCGGGCGGCTCTATTACGAGCAGTCCCAGGCCATCCTCGATGCGGTCAGCCGCTCCGAGGACCGCATCCGCGAAAGCGCCGGCGCGGTCCGCGGCCATCTCAAGGTCAACGCCTCCAGCTCCTTTGGCCAGATGGTGATCGTGCCGTTGCTGCCGAAATTCCTCGACCTCTATCCGGACCTCAGGTTTACCCTTTCGCTGGACGACCGGGTGGTCGACATGGTCGAGGGCGGCTTCGACGTGTCGATCCGCATCCGCGCGGCGATGCCGGATTCGGCGCTTGTGGCGCGGCGAATCGGCACCGCCCGGCAACGGATTTTTGCCTCACCCGCCTATCTGGACCGCGCCGGCACCCCCGCCAACCCGGACGATATCGGCAGCCACCGGATCATTGGCTTCCTGCTCGCCGACCATCTCACCGGCTGGCGGCTCTCGGGCCCCGGTGGCGAGAAGACCATCGCGGTCGAGCCCGCCGTCAAGGTCGGCAACAGCCTGGTGCTGCGCGACCTGCTGATCGCCGGCCACGGCATCGGCACCCTGCCGGATTTCGTCTCCGACGAGGCCGAGGCGCGCGGCGAACTCGTCCGGGTGCTGCCGGAGTGGGAGCTGCCGGCGCCGGAGATCTTCGCCGTCACCGCCTCGCGGCTCGGCATGGACGCGCGGGTCACCGCCTTCATCGAGCATCTCCGCGCCGCCCTCGATCGCCATTCGTAACGCCACGTAAACAATCCTTTGCCAGCCGGCGGCTTATTCCCGCGCCGCGCATGACCGATCCTCCCGGCATCCAAACACCACGCCGGAGAAGATCCAATGACCCGCATTCTCGTTCTCTACTATTCCAGCTACGGCCATGTCCGCGCGCTCGCCGAAGCCGAGGCCGAAGGCGCGCTCGGCGTCGCCGGTACCTCGGTCGACATCCGCCGCATCCCCGAAACCGTGCCCGAGCCGGTGCGCAAGGCCGCGGGCTACGTCGACGACGACACCCCGGTGGCCACCCCCGCCGATCTCGCCGCCTATGACGGCATCATCTTCGGCACGCCGACCCGCTTCGGCATGATGGCCGGGCAGATGAAGCAGTTTCTCGACCAGGCCGGCGGGCTGTGGGCTCAGAACGCGCTCGTCGGCAAGGTCGCCGCGGTCTTCGCCTCCACCGGCTCGCAGCATGGCGGCCACGAGGCGACGCTGTTGTCGACCCACATTCCGCTGATGCATTTCGGCATGCTGATCGCCGGTCTGCCCTACACGTTTGCCGGCCAGACCTCGGGCGAGGGCATCATCGGCGGCGCGCCCTATGGCGCCGGCACCATCGCCGGTGCCGACGGATCGTTGCAGCCCACCGCCACCGACCTCGCCGGCGCCCGCTTCCAGGGCGCCCATGTCGCCCGCATTGCCGCCCGGCTCGCCGGCGCCGGTCTCGCCAGGGAGGCAGCATGATGGCCGCGCTCACCATCGACTTCTTCCACGACGTGGTCTGCTGCTGGTGCTTCAACATCTCCTCGCGGATGCGCAGCCTGGCGGGCGAGTTCGACCTCGACATCCGCCACCGCAGCTTCTTGCTGCAGGCGAGCCGCGAGGAGATGGCCGCCCGCTGGGGCACGCCCGCTGAGGCCCGCGAGACCATTCTCGGCCACTGGTCGGTCTGCCGCGAGGCCAGCGACCGGCCCGACCTGATCGATGTCGAGGCGATGCGCATGGCCCGCTTCGACTATCCGCACGGCTTTGAGGCAGCCCTTGCCTGCAAGGCCGCCGAAACCCTTGGCGGCCAGGCGGCACACTGGGACCTGTTCGACCGCATCCAGCTCGCCCATCTCTCTGAAGCACGCGACATCGCCGACAGGCAGGTGCTTGCCGATGTCGCCCGCGACATCGGACTCGATGTCGCCGCCTTCGCCCGCGCCATCGCCGATCTGGCAACTGCCCGGGCGGTGGAAGCCGACCGCCGCGCCGCCCGCCTGCTGCAGGTGCGCAGCATTCCGGCCCTGATCATCCGCGACACCGGCGCCCGGCTGGTCAATGGCCCGCTCGAGGATCTGCGCGCGCAACTTCGCGCCGCCGCCCGCCTGATCGCCTGAGGCTGAAAGGACTAGAACATGAAACCTGCATTTCTCTGCAGCAACGATCGGCATCATCGCCCCATTACATTTGGCCTGTCGTGCGATCTGCCACCCGGACTGATGCGCCACATCGAGCTCGATCCCTAGCCCACCAGCCTGCGCCTTTCCCCTGCCATCCACTTTGATTGACCAAAACCAGGTGCTTCATGCCCAAAGAAATCCCGACCCTTCACATGCTGTGTGGCAAGATCGCTGCCGGAAAATCCACCTTGGCCGCACGTCTCGGT
>JAHJUC010000805.1 GCA_018829385.1 Alphaproteobacteria bacterium | reverse complement strand
GCCGCCGATTTCATCCGGGCATCAAGATCGCCGCGCTCGAAATAGGGGGCCAGGACAGTGTAAAGCGTCGCGAAAACCGCGATCGATATCAGGATCGGAAACAGGTAGGCCGGGTCGGTGAGGGACGAAACAAGATCGGATAGCATGGTTTTCGGCCCCTAGATGTCGAAATTGATCATGTTGCGCATCACCAGAATGCCAATTGACATCCAGACCGCGGAGACGCCGAGAATGAAGTGACCCCGGCTGTCGGTGAACAGGATCATGATGTATTCGGGCGACGTGAGGTAGACCAGCAGGGTGACGATAAACGGCAGGGCGCCGATGATCGCGGCGGACGCCTTTGCTTCCATCGACATCGCGTTGATCTTGCCCTTCATCTTCTTGCGGTCGCGCAAGACGCGGGAAAGGTTGCCCAGGGCCTCGGACAGATTGCCGCCGGCCTGGGCCTGGATGGCGATGACGATGGCGAAGAAGTTCGCCTCCGACAACGGGATCCGGGCATAAAGCCGGGCACAGGCCTCCGGAATGTTCATTCCCATCTGCTGGGCCTCGACGATACGCTTGAACTCGGTGCGGACAGGCTCCTGACCTTCCGCGGAAATCATCCGGATGGCGTCGTTGAGCGGCAGGCCGGACTTGATCGAGCGCACCATAACGTCCAGCGAGTTTGGAAATTCGGCAAGAAACGCCTTCATGCGCCGGTTGCGCAGAAAGCCGATGACCCAGCGCGGCACGCCCGCGCCGAAAATGATCATCGCGCCAAGACCGGCATAAAGGCTTCCCTGGAAAACGAAGACCAGAAAGCCCATGGCAAATCCGAAAATGGCCGACAGGACGTAGAATTTCTGCACCGAGATGGTCAGGCCGGCCTGAGCGATCCGGTCCTTCAGCGCCGGCGACTTGCGGCGGTCGTTTTCCTTGTTCTTCTCTTCCAGCGTCTTCAGCGAATCCTGAACGGACTTGCGCCGCTTGTTGGCTTCGTTCAGCCGGTCACGCGCAGCAGTTGCCTTGGAGCGATCGGTCTCGGCAGCCTTGACCCGCTTGACCCGGGTTTCGGCCTTGCGTTCCACCTCGATACGCGAATAGAGCACGCCATAGCCCAGCGCCCCCGCCGAAAGCGCGGCCAGGCCGATGATGGCGACTACCACTGTATCCAGACCAAACACGCGAGCGTCTCCTTACGAGGTCATTTTTTCCATGGCGTCAAGCGAAGCGGCGAGACGCTTGTCCTCGCCGTAATAGCGGGCGCGATCCCAGAAGTTCGGCCGGCCGATGCCGGTGGACCGATGCTCGCCGATAATCTTGCCGTTGGCGTCCTCGCCCAGCATCTCGTACTTCAGCAGGTCCTGGGTGATGATCACATCGCCCTCCATGCCGATGACTTCGGTGATGTGGGTAATGCGGCGGGAGCCGTCACGCAGACGGGTGGCCTGAATAACCACATCGACCGATCCGGCGATGATTTCGCGCACGGTCTTGGCCGGGAGGGTGAACCCACCCATGGCAATCATCGATTCCATACGGCTCAGGCACTCGCGCGGGCTGTTGGCGTGGATCGTTCCCATCGAACCATCGTGACCAGTGTTCATGGCCTGCAGGAGGTCGAACACCTCCGGGCCACGGACTTCGCCGACGATGATGCGTTCAGGACGCATACGCAGGCAGTTCTTGACCAGGTCGCGCATGGTGATCTCGCCCTCGCCTTCAATGTTGGGCGGGCGGGTTTCAAGCCGCACGACATGCGGCTGTTGCAGCTGAAGTTCGGCGGAGTCTTCGCAGGTGATGATCCGCTCGTCGGCGTCGATATAGGCCGTCAGGCAGTTCAAAAGCGTGGTCTTGCCCGAGCCGGTACCGCCCGAAATCACCACGTTGCAGCGGACCCGGCCGATGATCTGCAGCACCGCCGCCCCTTCCGGGGTGATGGCGCCGAACTTGACCAGCTGATCGAGGGTCAGCTTGTCCTTCTTGAATTTACGGATGGTCAGCGCGGTCCCGTCGATCGCCAGCGGCGGCGCAATGACGTTGACGCGGGAGCCGTCGGGCAAGCGCGCGTCGCAGATCGGGCTCGATTCATCGACGCGGCGGCCGACCTGGCTGACGATGCGCTGGCAGATCGACAGCAGCTGGCTGTTGTCGCGGAAGCGGACATCGGTTTCCAGCACCTTGCCGGCCACTTCGATGTAGGTCATGCCCGCGCCATTGACCATGATATCGGCGATGTCGTCGCGCGCCAGCAGCGGCTCCAGCGGACCATAGCCAAGAACGTCGTTGCAGATGTCGTCGAGCAGTTCTTCCTGCTCGGCGATGGACAGGGCGAAATTCTTGATGGTGATGATATCGTTGACGATATCGCGAATTTCCTCGCGGGCGCTTTCTGCGTCGAGCTTGGCCAGCTGCGACAGGTCGATGGTATCGATCAGCGCCGAGAAGACCTGGCTCTTGGTGTCGTAATAGGCTTCGTTGCGCGCGGACTTGCGCTTGACCGGCGGCTCTTCGCGGCGCGGGGCAGGCTGTTGCACGGGTTGCGGCGCGGGACTGGGCGCCACAGGAGCCTCCTGCACCGAGTACTGCGCGGGGGCAGCTGCTTCAGGCTGGGGCGCCGCAGGTGCTTCGGCATGGACCACCGGCCGGGGCGCCGGAGCTTGCGGCAGCTTGCCTGATCCATCATTGCTGCGTTTGCCGAACATGTTCGCGTTCCACTCCAGACTTACAAGTTACTTACGGCCCAGAAGGCCCATCAGGGACGACAAGCCGGCCTTCTTGCGCTTCTTGACTTCCGCCCTGCCGGTAACGACGTGGGCGATCTGCGACAGCGATTCCGCGATCGGCGACTTGGCCGAGGATTCAGCGATCATCAAACCGGAATTGGCCGCCTCGCCGAAAAGCGGCGCGTCGAAAGGAATGATCGCCAACGGATCGATTTCCAGCGGGTCGCAGAATGCCTCAGGCGCAATTTCCGGCCGCTTGGCCATTCCGACCTGATTGAGCACCAAGAGCGGAGCATGATCATTCGGCCTGAGCTTGCGCAGCGTGTCGAAGAGGTTCTTGGTGTTGCGCAGATTGGCGAGATCGGGCGTCGCGGTGATGACGATCTCGTCGGCGGCGCAGAGAACCTTTTTCGTCCAGTCATTCCAGACATGCGGGACATCGAGCACCGAAACAGGCGCGTTGCGCTGAATGATGTCGAGGATGGGCAGAAAGGCGTCACCCGAAAAATCGTAGGTCCGGTCGAGCATCGACGGCGCGGCCAGCATGGAAAGATGCTCCGAGCATTTCGACAGCAACCGGTCGAGAAACACCTCGTCAAGGCGGTCGGGCGAGTACACGGCCTCGGCGATGCCCTGCGTCGGATCCGTATCGAAATTGAGGTTGGCGGTCCCGAAAGCCAGGTCGAGGTCGGCGAGAATGACTTCGCTTGAGAACAGGCTCGAAATGCTCCAGGCGCAGTTGTGCGCAAGCGTGGACGAACCGACACCGCCCTTGGCGCCGACGAAGGCGATGGAACGGCCAAGCGGCGCCGCATCCGGATCGACGAAAATCGTCGAGATGACGCCGATCACGTCAGCCATCGAGACCGGGGCAACGATGTATTCGGAGACGCCGTTGCGAATGAGTTCGCGGTAGAGCGCCACGTCGTTGACATGACCCACGATAACCACCCGCGTGTCCGGATCGCAGACCGCGGCCAGCTCGCCGAGATCCTCGAGCAGGGTCGGGCCGTCAGCGCGTGTCTCGAGGATCAGAAGGTTCGGCGTCGGCGACCCGGCAAACATGTTTGCGGCAGCGGAGACGCCGCCCGAATTGATGCGGAGATTGACCTTGGCCATACGCCGGTCCTGGGAACACCGCTCCATGGTCTTGGCCAGGCCTTCGGTTTCAACGAATGCATGCACCGAGATCCGCGGCAGCGGGCGGATCCGCTCGAAATCGCCGCGCGCGGCGGCGGTGTCGACCTCATCGACCGGTGTTTGCTGCTGCAGCTCGTAGTCAAGATTGGTCATCAACTTTGTCCTGCTTCAAGGAGCATGTTTCGGTTGCTCATCAGTTGCCTGCTATCGCGCCGTTCGTCCGGTAGGCCTCGATCACCGTCGAACGCCGTTCCGCGTCGATCGGGGTCATGCCGCGCGGCGCGATGAGATCCCCCGGATTGGCAATCTGGGCG
>JAHJUC010000134.1 GCA_018829385.1 Alphaproteobacteria bacterium | reverse complement strand
GGTCGAGGGCTCGAATGACGTGCTCGACATCCCGATCGGCAACATTTCGGTGACCGATCTGCCCGAGGCGCCCGAAGGCATGGAAATCACCCATGTCGACGTGGTCATCCGCGTCCGCCCCAAGCGCTGACATACCGCCGCCGGAAACGAACGACCCTTTCCTCGTCATGCGCCAGGCGGGGAATGCCCCGGCAAGATCATTCCAGCGATCAGGATCTCGCGGGCCGACCGGATCCGGCCGGCCCACGAGAGACTTGTCAGGCGTTGGCGGTCTGCAGCCGTCCGTCCAGAAACGCGCCGGTTTCTGCCGAAATCACACCGGCATCGCGAATGAAGGCGATGATCTCGTTGCGGTAGACAAGACCGGTGTGCAGATAGTTCAGCTTGCGCAGATCCATGCTCGGGATGTCGCCGGCAACGCCGCCACCGATGGGCTTTCCGTTCCAGGATTCGCCGAAACCGCCAAGCGAGATGTAGGTGTTGAAGGCAATGGTGAAGCTCTTGTCCATCTGCTCGACCAGCGGCCGGCCATTCACTTCCACATCGACAGCGCTCGCTTCGGCCGCCGAGTTGCCGTACTCGATACGGTAGCGGATGCCCTTGGAGAAATGCAGGAAGCCGCGTGATACGAAGCTTTCGAGCTTGATTTCGCCGCCCGCCAGCTCTTCCGGACGCAGGATGCGCTTGGCGTTGTTGTCGAGCATCTCCTGGATCTCGGCCCCGGTCATGGTCGCGACATGGACATTGTCGGCATAGGGCATGACGTCGAACCACTGCTTGAAGGTCAACGGCCCCTCGCTGACGCCGGCGGAAAGCCCGGTGGCGTTGAACATGGCGATGTCGATCTTGCCATTGGCAAAGGTCGACGACCGCTCGACCAGCGCATCGTTCATGAAGTTGGCGATGGCGCATTCGCGGATGTAGCGATCGGCGATCGTGCGTTCGGTCGAAACCAGTTCGTCCTGCTCGACGCTGCCGATAACTTCCGTGAGCTTCTCGTTGAGCGCTGCGAGCAGCGGTGCGATGTGCTCTGCTTCGAATTCCGAGTCGAAATCTCCGTCATGCTCAAGGCCCGGATATTTTGGATCATCGGCGGCAACCCGGTCATCGCGGGTTTTCACCGGATGCAGGCCGACCGAGGAGAACCAGGCCTTGCGGCCGTTGTCGGCCGCGATCGACATCGCGATCTCGCCGAGATGCGAGCCGTTGGCTTCGGCCTGGGTCAGAAGCACGCCATCGATCACGTTGTCAGGGTCGATGCCTTCGGCATTGAGACGGGTGTGCGAATGGCCGCCGATCAGCACGATCGGCTTGTCGGTCAGCGGCCCGGCCGCTGCGGCGATGTCGAAGTCGCCTTCACCGATCATCCGGTTGGTTGCGGCCTTGCCGCTCATGTGGTTGCCCGAGCCGTAGCCGCAATGTGACAGGATCACGACCACATCGGAGACGGAAGCCACCGCCGGAAGCACGTTGCGGATCGCCTCGACCGGGCTGGAGACCGTCAGGTCCGGATCCGAAGGCTGGCCGACACGGCTGTCGACCGCGGTTGTCAGGCCGATGAAGCCGATCCGCATGCCCTTCACTTCGGCAATCGCCGCACAGGCGTAGTCTTCGTTCATCGACATGAACTTCGAGCCCCGGACATTGGCGGAAAGCACGGGGAATTTCGCGTCCGCCTTGATGCCGGCTTTCAGGATTTCGCAGCCGCGATCAAATTCATGATTGCCGAGCACCGCGATGTCGACGCCTGCCGCCGAATAGCTCCGATAGGCCGGGTCCGCGACAAAGCCTTCAGGCGACCAGCCAAGCAGCTCGTCGAACACCGAGCCGGTATGGTCGTCGCCACCCGAGATGAACAGCACGGCTTCGTTGTCCTTGGCCGCGGCCTTGGCTTCGCGAACCTTCTTGACCATCTGCGACAGCCGGTGCGTATCGCCCTTCTTGCCATGGGTGTCGGTGATGTGGTTGTGAAGATCATTGAAATGCATCAGCCGCAACACCCGGCGCTCGCCCGGTTCCAGCGACGATTGCGGCACCGGATTGCCTTCCGCCGTGATGATCGTGCTGATTGGTCCGGAGAAAGGGTCTCCCTTCAGCAGGAACAGCCGTTCGAAAGCGCCATTCGGATTGGGCGTGGCGGGCGCCATCTGCAGCTCGCCCTGTGCGGCGGCCCCGGTGCGAAAAGTCAGAAAAGGCGAAATCGCCGTCAAGCCGACGACGGCGCCTGTTTTTAAAAGATTGCGACGAGAAAATTGAATTGTTGTACCAGCCATAATGACCTCCTGCACGTTCACAGAGGAAACATATCCCCGCGGCAGCCATTGCCATGTCATTGTGAACCGCGAATGACACCGCAACCGGAGTAAAGCCCCACCTGGCCGGCGCCCGGGCTTCGCCGGATCGGCGCCCGGTCTCCGCTCACAACACGTGCCGCGCCGCGCCGGTTTCGGTGCGGCAACGGGAAACCCTGCAGGGAAACTCCGGTCCAGCAGTAACGGCTCTGCCGCAATCATCGGTCCGACCGCTCTGGAAATACCGCCGATTACCGATTACTAGGTTTCCCACGCATCCGCGCGCGCCTTGCCGCGTGCGAGACTTTGTTTCGGGAGCCAAGAGGAAAACACATGCCGCCCTATCGTTCGAGAACATCCACCCATGGCCGCAACATGGCAGGCGCCCGCGGCCTCTGGCGGGCAACCGGCATGAGGGACGGTGATTTCGGCAAGCCGATCATTGCGGTGGTCAATTCCTTCACCCAGTTCGTGCCCGGCCACGTCCACCTTAAGGATCTCGGCCAACTGGTTGCTGGTGAGATCGAGAAGGCCGGCGGCGTCGCCAAGGAATTCAACACCATCGCGGTGGATGACGGCATCGCCATGGGCCATGACGGCATGCTCTATTCGCTGCCATCGCGCGAGTTGATCGCCGATTCCGTCGAATACATGGTCAATGCCCACTGCGCCGACGCCATGGTCTGCATCTCCAACTGCGACAAGATCACGCCCGGCATGCTGATGGCGGCGATGCGGCTCAACATCCCGGTGATCTTCGTTTCCGGCGGCCCGATGGAGGCCGGCAAGGTCATCCTCGAGGACGGCACCGAGAAGGCCCTGGATCTGGTCGACGCCATGGTCGCCGCCGCCGATGACAGCATCAGCGATGCCGATGTGGCAGCGATCGAACGGTCGGCATGCCCCACCTGCGGCTCCTGCTCGGGCATGTTCACCGCCAATTCGATGAACTGCCTTGCCGAGGCCATGGGCCTGGCGCTGCCGGGCAACGGCTCGACGCTCGCCACCCATGCCGACCGCGAGCGGCTGTTCCGCGAGGCCGGTCGCACCATCGTCTCTCTCGCCAAGCAGCATTACGAGGGCGATGACGCCAGCGTGCTGCCGCGCTCGATCGCTTCTTTCGCGGCCTTCGAAAACGCCATGACGCTCGACATCGCCATGGGCGGCTCCACCAACACGGTGCTGCACCTGCTCGCCATCGCGCATGAGGGCGAGGTCGATTTCACCATGTCCGACATCGACCGGCTGTCGCGCAAGGTTCCGGTGCTGTGCAAGGTCGCACCCGCCAAGAGCGATGTGCATATGGAAGACGTCCATCGTGCCGGCGGCATCATGGCGATCCTGGGCGAACTCGACCGCGCCGGACTGCTCGATGTCTCGGTCGGCACCATCCATGAAAAGACCATGCAGGACGCGCTGAGAAAATGGGACGTGATGCAGTCCAACGATCCGGACGTGCATGATTTCTACCGTGCAGCGCCCGGCGGCGTTCCTACCCAGACCGCCTTCTCGCAGTCCCGCCGCTATTCGAGCGTCGATCTCGACCGCACCGGCGGCGTGATCCGCAGCGCGGAGCATGCGTTTTCGCAGGACGGCGGTCTCGCCGTGCTGTTCGGCAATCTGGCCGAGGACGGCTGCATCGTCAAAACCGCCGGCGTCGACGAATCGATCCTGAAGTTCTCCGGTCCCGCGCGGATCTTCGAAAGCCAGGATGACGCCGTCTCCGACATCCTGACCGGCAAGGTCAAGCCGGGCGATGTGGTGCTGATCCGTTACGAGGGACCGCGCGGCGGCCCCGGCATGCAGGAAATGCTTTACCCAACCAGCTACCTGAAATCCAAGGGGCTCGGCAAGGCCTGCGCGCTGGTCACCGATGGCCGCTTCTCCGGCGGATCCTCCGGCCTGTCGATCGGCCACGTCTCGCCGGAAGCCGCCGAGGGCGGCACCATCGGTCTGGTCGAGACCGGCGACATCATCGAGATCGACATCCCGGGCCGCTCCATCAACCTGGCCGTCGACGAGGCAACGCTTGCCGAACGCCGCGCCAGGCGCGAGGCCGAAGGCTGGCAGCCGTCAAAGCCGCGCAAGCGCGCCGTCTCCACCGCGCTCAAGGCCTACGCCTCCATGACCAGCAGTGCTTCGAAGGGTGCCGTTCGCATTCTCTGAGGCACCAGGCGTTCACGGGTTGCCGTCAGCTGGCAACCCGCATGCATCGCTTTCGCGGTTCGGAGGCGCGGCTAAACGTCGATGCCTAACCGGTCCTTGATCAGTTG
>JAHJUC010000804.1 GCA_018829385.1 Alphaproteobacteria bacterium | reverse complement strand
GCGATATCGACGAACGAGATGCGGGTCGGGATGATTTCCTTGGAGCCGGCGATCGAGGCAAGCTTCTGCATGCGCGGATCGGGCACGGCGACCTCGCCGGTGTTGGGCTCAATGGTGCAGAACGGATAGTTGGCAGCCTGCGCGGCGGCTGTCCGCGTCAGCGCATTGAACAGTGTGGACTTGCCGACATTGGGCAGCCCGACGATGCCGCATTTGAAACCCATGGGATTGGTGTCCTTCAAGTAGATACTTGCGGCTTTGTATGGATGTGACGTGCCGCGTCAAGGGGTGATCGGCCGGGCGGGGCCCCGCAGGCAGTCCCAACGCACATTTTGATTGGCGTCAATGCGGGAGAGCCCGCACGGGTTATCCTCGCATTGCGACAAGCACCCCTGAAACTGACTTTCTGGAGGTATGAACATGTCATTTAGGATCCTCGTGAATGCAATCCCCGTTGTCGCCATGCTGGCTGCTTCGGGCAGTGTCGGTCTGGCACAGGACAAATCCGACGATCGCGGCGGATGGTGGCCGCGCTGGGGCATGGGGCAGATGATGATGGACGGCCCGCGGTTCGGGGGCGGTCCGATGATGGGGCAAGGCCCGATGATGGGGCAAGGCCCGATGTGGGGCTATGGCCAGGAGGGCATGCTTGACCGGATCGACGGACGGCTGGCTTTCATCAAGACCGAACTGGCTTTGAGGGATGACCAGGCGGCCGAGTGGGAGAAGTTTGCCGAGGTTGTCCGCTCCAATGCGGAAAACCACAACGGGTTGATGCGTGCGATGATGGAAGAGATGGCCGACGGCGATTATTTCGACAAGCCGCTGCCCGAGCGCCTCGCCGAGCAGGAGAGCCACATGGAAGCCCGTCTGGAGCAGGTCAAGGAAATGCGGGCGGCGGTCGAGGCGTTTTATGGCGTGCTCGACGACAAGCAGAAGAAGGCCGCCGATGAGATCATGATGCCGGCCATGGGCATGGGAATGGGTGGCATGGGCATGATGATGCGCTGAGCGCGCCGCGCCGGTTCCGGTTTTCCGGCGTGGGCGGTGGCTCGTGCGAGGCACCGCTACAGGGCCCGGCTCTCCGCGGCTGCAGCCGGGCGGTAGACATCGTCGCGCGGAGGTGTGCCGAACTTGCGTGAATACTCCCGGCTGAACTGCGTGGGACTCTCATAGCCCACTTCGTAAGCGGCCGAGGAGACGGAAAACCCGTCCATCGCAAGAAGCCGGCGCGCCTCCATCAGCCGCAGATCCTTCTGGTACTGCAGCGGCGTGGTTCCGGTGACCTGCCTGAAATGCTCGTGAAAGGATGACGGGCTCATGCTTGCCTCCTCGGCGAGGGTGGCGACTGCCAGGGGGGCGCGATAGTCGCTCCGGATGCGGCCAATGGCGCGCGATATCCGGCTCGCGTGGCTGTCGCGCTGCATCAGCTGGCGGAGCATGCCGCCGTGGCTGGCCGTCAGCAGCCGGAAATGGATTTCCCTGAAGATCAACGGTTGCATCACCTTGGCTTCCAGCGGGTCACGGGTGAGGGCAAAGTAGCGTGCAATCGCCTCCACAAGCCTGCTGTCGGTGGCGTTGGCGGTCAGCGTGCTTGCCTGCTGCCGGTCCAGCGCCGTTTCGCCCACTTCATCGCAAAGACTGCGGATGATGGCGATATCCAGGGCCACGATGATTGCGAGATAGGGGTGTTGCGCGCTGGCTTCGGTGACGCGGGCCATGACCGGGACATCGTGACTGACAATCAGCGATTGTCCGGCGCCGAAGGCAACGGACCTGTCTCCGATCGCCACTTCCTTGCGGCCCTGCAGGTTCAGGCAGATCACCGGATGGTAGACCGTCGCCTCGAACGGGCTCGGCTTTGCCTCGCGGTGGACGAAAAGACCCGCGACCCCGGTATCGCGACCCTTAACGGTATCAGCACGATCGCCGACAAATTGATCCACGCTCCGGGCAAGGTCCTGCAGTGTCATGGGCATTCCTTTCGCCTGACAGGGATACGCCCTCCGGTCAGATCCGTCACGTGCTGAATCGCATTCCCGGAGGATCAGGCAGAACTCACGGAGGATCCGGCAGGCCGGACGGCGGGGCAGCGGCTAGCTTGCAGCCATCCCAAACACATGGAGCACGTCATGAGCCAATCGATCGCACTCATTACCGGTGGCAGCCGCGGCCTGGGCCGAAACGCCGCCCTGCATCTCGCCCGTCAGGGGACAGGCATCATCCTCACCTTTCTGTCGCGCGCCGACGAGGCAGCTGCCGTTGTTGCGGAAATCGAGGCGCTGGGCGGCAAGGCAGTCGCGCTGCAGCTCGATACCGGAGACACGGCACAGTTTGCCGCCTTCGCGAATCGGCTCTCCGATGCGCTCAAGAAAACATGGGGGCGAGGCACGTTCGATTTTCTCGTCAACAATGCCGGCATGGGCATCCATGCGGGGTTCGCCGAGACCACAGAGGAGCAGTTCGACAGGCTGGTCAATGTCCATCTCAAAGGCGTGTTCTTTCTCACCCAGCGGCTGCTGCCGCTGATTGCCGATGGCGGGCGCATCCTCAACGTCTCCACCGGGCTCGCCCGGTTCAGCCTGCCGGGATACGCCGCCTACGGCACGATGAAGGGCGCCATCGAGGTGTTGACCCGCTATCTCGCCAGGGAGCTCGGTCCGCGCGGCATCGCGGTCAACGTGATTGCTCCGGGCGCCATCGAGACCGATTTCGGCGGCGGCGCGGTGCGTGACAACCCCGACGCAAACGCCTTTGTGGCGAGCGTCACGGCGATGGGGCGGGCGGGTCTGCCCGACGATATCGGCGGCGCCATCGCCAGCATCCTGCTCGGCGACAACCGGTGGATGACCGCGCAGCGGATCGAGGTCTCGGGCGGGATGTATCTCTAGGCCGGCGGCGGCTTCCGACAATCTGCAAAACGGGGCTGGCGGTGCCGCCGGCCCCGGTTCCGGCATGGCCGGTCAATCTGGCTGAAAGGTTTTCGTGCGATCCTGACCGTCTTCGGACGTGGAAGGGATCGTGATGGAAACCGAGCTTGCCACCTGGCATTTTATCGCTGCAGGCGTGATTTTCGCCTTGCTCGGGGCGCTGGCGCATGTCGTCAGGGCCGTCTTCAACGTCTTTCCCGACAAGATCTCCGACACGCCGGCGGTCAACATCATGGTGTCGAGCGACTATGGATGGGCCGACCATCTGTGGGGAACCGAATTCGACGATGCAGGTTATTACCGGCTCGACAGCCTGAAGAATCTCAGGCTGTCGGTGGTGTTCACAGTCTTCGGCGGGCTTGCCGCCATGCTGCTGGTCGATGGCGCCGGGCTCGGCATCGCAGCCCTTATCGAAGCCGGGATCGGCGGCTTCGTCGACCTGTTCTGGCAACGCATCGCCGAGTTGTAAGCGGCGCCAGGCCTATTGCGAGGCCCAGTAGGCGTCCGCCTTGCTGATGTAGCCTCCGCGGTCTTCATTCCAGCGTTTGCGGACATCGGCATTGTAATTGAGGTAGAGCTTGCCGTCGGCGATGGTGAACTGCTCCGGTTCCACCGGGGCGTTGTATCCCTGTGCCGCGCCATAGGCGCAGAAGCCGCCATATTGTGGCACATACCTGCCGGGGTCGGCCTCGAACATGGCCCTGTGTTCAGCGGATGCAAAGCGGTAGATGGCGCCATCATGGGTGGCGGTGATTTCCGGGTCGCCCGGCACCGGTTTTGCGTCGGTGAAATAGGCGACCGGATCATGGCCCTGGATTGCCACCCCGTGGAAGTTCAGGTTGGCCTCGCCGGCGATGGCTGCGCTGGAAAGGAACGCCAGAACGAAAAACGGCAGCGCAAAGTGCGTGCGGATGATCCTTGATATGAACATGAATTGCCTCCCTCACCGGTTTGGTTTCCGGGACAGGATAGCGGAAGTGTCGTTCAACCCGGAATGACGATCGTGTGAGCGGAGGCTCAGTCCTTGTTGCCGAACAGCTTCTTCAGCATGTCGGCCATCGGACCGGATGTCGGCAGCGATTTCGGCTGGGCCGAGTTGCGGGCCTGGCGGATGTGGGATTTGCCCGCCGGTGCGGGCTTGCCGCCGGCTCCTGTTTCAGTTTTTTTCCGGCTTGCCAGAATTGGTCGCAGGGGCGCCGGTGGCCAGCGCGATCTTGTTCAGAAACCCGGCGTCGTCGCCCTTGGCGAGCAAGTCGGCATGATCGGCGATGGCGTCGAGCAGCGGCTCCAGCCATTCCTGGTCCGACTTGGCGAAGTCGCCCAGTACATGCGGGTTGACCCGGTCCTTGTGACCCGGATGGCCGATGCCGATCCGGAGCCGCTTGTAATCCTTGCCGCAATGGGCGTCGATCGACTTGAGGCCGTTGTGGCCGCCATTGCCGCCACCGATCTTGAGCTTGAGCTTGCCGGGGGCAAGGTCGAGCTCGTCATGCATGACGATGATATCCGCAGGGGACAGCTTGTAGAAGCGCATGGCCTCGCCGACGCTGTCGCCCGACAGGTTCATGAAGGTCATGGGCTTGAGGAGAAGCACTTTGTCGCCGGCAAGCGTGCCTTCGGCG
>JAHJUC010000133.1 GCA_018829385.1 Alphaproteobacteria bacterium | reverse complement strand
TGATGAACAGCCGGCTGAGCGGTTCGGAAGAGGCGCTGGCCAGTCTCGCCGCGGAAAAGCTTGGGGGCAGGCAGGCGCCGCGCCTGCTGATCGGCGGGCTCGGCATGGGCTTTACACTGCGCGCGGCGCTCAAAAGCCTCGGTCCGGATGCGGCCGTCACCGTGGCCGAACTGGTGCCCGAGGTGATCGCCTGGGCGAAGGGCCCGATGGCCGAGGTGTTTGGCGGATGCCTTGAGGACCCGCGCGTGAGCCTTCATCAGGGCGATGTCGGCGACGTGATCCGCGGCAGTGAGCGCGCCTGGGACGCGATCCTGCTCGACGTCGACAACGGCCCCGACGGCCTGACCCGCCAGGGCAATGATGCGCTCTATTCTGCCCAGGGGCTTGCCTTCGCCCATCGTGCGCTCACGCCGGGCGGCATCTTTTCGGTCTGGTCCTCGGCTCCCGATCCGGCCTTCACCCGGCGGCTGAAACAGGCGGGGTTCCAGGTCGCCGAAGTGCCGACCCGCGCCAGCACGAAGAAGCGGGGCGCGCGGCACATGATCTGGCTGGCCGGCAAACCCGGATGAGGCGAGCCATGGACGGCGCCGGCCTGTTGTTGACGACATAGGCAGGCCTCCGGCTATCTTGAATTCCGGTCCGCGCGGGGACTATAAGAACAGGCCGACGGGGCGGCCAGATTGGGGGACGTGCGCATGTGCTGGAGTGGCGAAGCTTCCTTCGGACTGGCGGCGGTGGGATTTACCGCCACCGCCTATGCGGCCTACAAGCGCGAGAGTCCGCTGCTGTGGACACCGCTGGCCTATTTCTCGGGCATGGAACTGCTGCAGGCCTTCACCTATTCGGTGATTGACCAGTGCGCGCTGCCGTCCAACCAGATCGCCACCATGCTGGGCTACCTGCACATCTGTTTTCAGCCGTTCTTCGGCTGCATGCTGGCGCTCTATTTCGTTCCCGAGAATGTGCGGCGTGCGGCGATGCCGTGGGCCATCGCTGTTGCAGGGGCCTCGGCAGCCTTCATGATCCTGCAGGTCTATCCTTTCGAGTGGGCAGGGACTTGCCGGCCGGGGCGTTCGCTCTGCGGTCCCGCGCTTTGCTCTGTCTCGGGGAACTGGCACATCGCCTGGGAAGTGCCGTTGAACGCGCTTGGCGAGATCAATTCGTCCTGGGTCAACTCAAGCCTGTTCCTGAGGGGACCGCTCGGTCACGGCTTCCTGAGTTACATGATCGCCATGTTCGTTGTGCCGCTTGTTTTCGGTTCGTGGCGCATCGTGCTCTACCACCTTGCGATGGGGCCGTTGCTCGCCAGATTGCTGACCGACAACCCGAACGAGGTTCCCGCGGTCTGGTGCCTGTTGTCGATCGGGTTCCTGCTGATCGTGGTCAAGACCCCCGTGCGCCGCTACATGCATGTCCGGTCATGGCCATTGTGGAGACTGATGGGGCTGGAGCCCACGGCGTCCGTTCATGCGGCGCCGCTGGGGAGGCAGAGTTGAATTTGCCGGAACGGTCCTGCGTTCGGGCGGTTTTCACCGGAGGGCGCCATGCGTTCATTTGACGAGATTTACCAGATTGCCGCCGCCCGCAAGGGTGGCGCCGAGGCGCTCGAGGCCATGCTGTCCGCTCCCGTCCCGGCGGCGGAGGTGGCCGCCATCCCTGATGACCGCTGGCTCGCCGCCATGACCCGGGCCGTGTTCCAGGCGGGCTTCAACTGGAAGGTGGTCGAAAGCATGTGGCCCGGTTTCGAGGCTGCGTTTGACGGCTTCGACACCGGTCGCTGCGCCATGCTCACCGACGAGGATTTCGAGCGCCTGGTCGCAGACACGCGCATCATCCGCAACGGCGCCAAGATCCGCTCGGTGCAGCAAAACGCTGTTTTTCTCCGGTCGCTTGCCGCCGAGCATGGCTCGGCCTCCAGGGCCATCGCCGACTGGCCGTCGACCGATTTCATCGGCCTGCTTGAGCTGTTCAAGACCCGCGGCAGCCGGCTTGGCGGCACCAGCGGCCAATATTGCCTGCGCTTTCAGGGCAAGGACAGCTTCATCCTGTCGCAAAGCGTGGTTGACCGGCTGATCGCCGAGGGCGTGGTCGACAAGCCGCCGACCTCGAAGAAGGCCCTTGCCGACGTGCAGGCGGCCTTCAACACCTGGATGCAGCAATCCGGCCGCTCGCTGACCGAGATCAGCCGGGTGCTGGCCATGAGCCTCTGACGGTACCGGCGAAGGAAAGGGAAACCATCGATGGACTGGACCATTGCATTTGTCAGCGTGTTTGCGATCTTCATCCCGGCCCTGATGCTGCCGGGCCCCGATTTCATCGCCGTCGTCCGTTCCTCGATGGCGCGCGGAACGCGGGCCGGACTGATGACCACGCTGGGTGTGACCTTGGGGCTGGGGCTCTATGCCGGGCTCAGCCTGCTCGGCCTCTCGGCCATACTGGTTCAGTATCAATGGCTCGCTTGGGCCGTGCGCATCTGTGGCGGGCTCTATCTCGGCTATCTCGGGGTCCGGCTCATCATGGCGAAACCGCAATCCATCGCGATCGAGGCGGAGGCGGGCGCTGGGGAGGCAGGCGCTGAGGCGGGCAATCCGCTGGCCTTCGGGTTTCTGGTGACGCTCACCAACCCCAAGGCCATCGTGCTGTTTGCCAGCGTCTTTGCTACCGCGGTAACCGACGCGATGCCGCTCTGGGTGATGGGCGCGATGATCGCGCTGGTGATGGCCAGCGCCGCGCTCTGGTACACGGTGGTCACCCTGTTCATGTCCTCGCGCCCGGTGATCGCCCGCTTCGAGAATGCCCAGCACTGGATCGAACGCGCAGCCGGCGTCTGCTTCGTCGCCATCGGTGGCAGGATCCTCGCCGACAGCCGCAATCCGCTGACGCCGTGATCCCGAGCCGGGTCCGGCTTGCCCGATCCGAAGCCTGATCCAGTCTCTAAATCCTGGGTGGCAGGCTGCCGCAGACCTCCCGGTGACGTTGCGCCCATGCTCGGGGGAAGCGGTGCAAACCCGCTCGGAATGCGGGAACAAGAGGTCGATAATCTAGAAAACACTGTGAAATATCAAGATGTTGTATAAGGCCATTTAGGCAACGTTAGCGGATTGAACCTAGGTATTAATTCCAGATCATGAGGGTCTGATTGCGAGCTCTGAAACCGGCGGATGACTGCCTCGGCTCATTGTTGATTACCGGGGACTACAATCATGCATCAAGACGCTTCCAAGCGCAGCGATATCGCGGCCAAGCTCGATTTCGTCGGAATGGGAAAAGCCCAGTTGGAGGCCCTTGCAGCGCGTACGTCGCAGATTGAAGGCTCGATCGACCAGGCGCTGGACCGGTTTTATGCCCAGGCCGCGGCCAATCCGGAAACCGGACGGCATTTCCGCGATGCATCCCACATAAGCCACGCCAAGCAGAAACAGGTCGAGCACTGGCGGACGATCATGACCGGCAAATTCGACCAGGCCTACATCGAGAGTGTGACCAGGATCGGCAAGGTTCACGCCCGGCTGGGGCTTGAGCCGCAGTGGTATATCGGCGGCTATTCGCTGATCCTCGAGGGGATGATCAAGACGGTGATCGCCGGTGAGCTCGGCGGTTTCGGAGCGCGCCGCAAGGCCCGGGACACCGGAGAAGGCGTGGCCGCTGTCGTCAAGGCTGCGCTGATCGACATGGATTACTCGATCTCGGTCTATCTTGATGCCCTGAATGAGGAACGCCAGAAGGCGGAACAGGAGCGCATGCAGCTCAAGGCCGACCAGGACAAGGCGCTTGAGGCTCTCGAACAGGCGCTTCGCGGTCTGGCCGAAGGCGATCTCGGCTCCACCATTTCCGAGCCGCTGTCGGCGGATTTCGATCAGCTCAAGGCCAACTACAACGCATCCGTTGCCAAGCTCAGCCAGACATTCGGCGAGATAATCGATTCCATCCGCCAATCGGCGGCGGACACCCGCGAACTTTCGGGCGCCACCGAAGACATGGCGAAGCGGACGGAACAGCAGGCTGCCGCGCTCGAGGAGACCGCTGCGGCGGTCGAGCAGATCTCGGTCATCTCGAAACAGTCCGAACAGCGTGTGTCCGAGGCGCGCCAGGTTGTCGACGCGGCATCGGAACAGGCCGTGCTGTCCGGCCAGACGGTCTCCGACGCGGTTTCGGCCATGGGCAAGATCGAGGAATCGTCGAAGAAGATCACCCAGATCATCTCGGTGATCGACGAGATCTCCTTCCAGACCAACCTGCTGGCGCTCAATGCCGGGGTCGAGGCGGCCCGCGCCGGCGAGGCCGGCCGGGGCTTTGCAGTGGTGGCGCAGGAAGTGCGTGAATTGGCCCAGCGCTCGGCTTCGGCCGCCAGGGAAATCAAGGACCTGATCGATGCCTCCTTCGATGATGTTCTCAGGGGCGTGTCGCTGGTCAACAAGACCGGAGAGACGCTGAGCAGCATCGGCGGCCAGGTCCGCGTCATCAGCGAGCATTTCGGCGTGATCGCGATGGCCGCGCGGGAACAGGCCACCGGCATCTCCGAGATCAACGCAGCCATTGGCTCCATGGACCAGATCACTCAGCAGAATGCCGCCATGGTCGAGCAGACCAACGCTGCCACGCAGAACCTGCTCGGCATCAACCAGACCCTTGGCCAGCTTGTCTCGCGCTTCTCATTGTCGGGGCAGAGCAGGCAGGTTTGGGAGCGGCACGGAGCTGCCAGAGCAGCGTGACCCGCCCGGCGCAGTTGAGATTGATCAAACAGTGCCTTTTGCTTCGGCAGGTACCGGTAATTCTTTCGTCATCTTGAAGTGTACTGTACCGTACACATGCTGGAATTGTAATTCTGCAGTTTCTGATTGTGTCAGATCTTGCCACGTCAGTTAATTAGTTTTTAGTAATAAACGAACAAACATCACGGCGAGACCATGATGATCTTGTTGCACGCCTGACAACAGCGGATTTTTCGCTCCGGCTCGAGGCATCAGATCGGAAGTACCTGCAATGAGCGAAAAAGAAATATCTGAAAAACTGGCCTTTGTCGGCATGGATGCGGCGCAGATGGCGACGCTGAGTGCTCTCAAGCCCCTGATAGCGGAAGCTGTCGGGCCGGCGCTCGACCGGTTTTACGGACACGCCAAATCCAATCCGGAAACCGCCCGGCATTTCCGCGACGCGTCCCATATCGAGCATGCCAAGCAGAAGCAGGTGGATCACTGGGGCATCATAGCCTCCGGAAAGTTCGACCATGCCTACACCGACGGCGTCACCCGTATCGGCAAGGTCCATGCCAAACTGGGACTTGAACCGAAATGGTACATCGGCGGCTATTCGCTGATCCTTGAAGAACTGGTGACCCGCATCATTGCTGCGGAACTGAAGGGATTCGGGACGGGCAAGAAAGCCGACAGGGCAGCAAAGGGCGTGTCCGCCGTGGTCAAGGCCGCGCTCATCGACATGGACTATGCGATCTCGGTCTACCTCGATGAACTGAGCCAGGAGCGGGCCAAGGCCGAACGCGAACGCGAGCGCCTGAAGGCCGAACAGGACATGGCCCTGGCGGCGCTGGACCGTGCGCTCACCACTCTGGCCCAGGGCGACTTGCGGTCCTCGATCACGGAAAACCTTTGCTCCGATTTCGATGATCTGAAGAACAAGTTCAACACCGCGGTGTCCAAGCTTGACGAGGCGTTTCTCGATATCGCGGCCTCGATCGGCCAGTCGGCGTCCGATACCCGCGAGCTTTCCGGTGCAACCGACGACATGGCGCGGCGCACCGAGCAGCAGGCAGCGGCGCTGGAGCAGACCGCGGCGGCAATCGAGCAGATCAGCACGATTTCAAGGCAATCCTCCGAACGCACGAAAGAGGCCCGCCAGGTGGTCAGCCAGACCTCCGAGCAGGCGGCGCGATCAGGCCAGACCGTGACCGAGGCGATCGCCGCCATGGGCAAGATCGAGGAATCGTCGAAGAAGATCACCCAGATCATCTCGGTGATCGACGAGATCTCCTTCCAGACCAACCTGCTGGCGCTCAATGCCGGGGTCGAGGCGGCCCGCGCCGGCGAGGCGGGCAGGGGCTTTGCGGTCGTCGCCCAGGAAGTCCGCGAACTGGCGCAGCGTTCCGCATCGGCTGCCAAGGAGATCAAGGAACTGATCGAGGCCTCCTTCGCCGATGTGCTGACCGGTGTCGAACTGGTCAACAAGACCGGAGAGGCGCTCGGCAGCATCGGCGGCCAGGTGCAGGTCATCAGCGAGCATTTTGCCACCATCTCCCAGGCCGCGCAGGAGCAGTCCACCGGGATATCCGAGATCAACAGCTCCGTCAGCGCCATGGACCAGATCACCCAGCAGAACGCGGCGATGGTCGAGCAGACCAATGCAGCCACCCAGAACCTGCTCGGCATCAACCAGACGCTCGCCGAACTGGCGTCGAGGTTCACCGTCTCGGGGCAAACCACTCAGACGCTGAAGCAGTCGGGTTACGCAAGGGTGGCCTGAGCCGTCCGCCGGGCGCTCCACCGCGCCCGGTACTCGGCGGCCCGCGCGGGATCGAGATTGGTCCTGGCCAGATCGCCGCCGGCCCAGGCCATCACCTTCGGGTCCATCACCCGGAACCACAGCGATGGAATGGCCGCCAGCAGGAAGCTGCCGGGATAGCCCGACGGCAGGGTCGGCAGCTCGTCGAAGGAACGCAGCGCCTGGTAGGGCCTGAGCGGGTTGGCGTGAT
>JAHJUC010000803.1 GCA_018829385.1 Alphaproteobacteria bacterium | reverse complement strand
CGTGCTCCTGTGGCGTGGCGATGACCTGCGCCAAGGCCGACGTGGCCAATGTGGCGCTGGTCAAGGCCAGCGCCAGAGCCGATGTTCTCACAATGCTGCTCATGGAAATTTCCTCCCGATGTCCCACTCAATTCCCCCTCCTTTGCCGCCCTGCGGGTTCACTCACCCGCCCTGACCCCCCGCCACATCGCGGGCCTCCAATGCACGCAACCCGGAAGACCGGCTGGGAACCGGAAATACAATCCGGTGGTGGCGGGGCCCGCAAGCCATGCGAGGTGAGCCTGCACGCGCGCTATCACTTTGGTTTATGGCATTTGACCTTTGGATTACGAAAAATCGTTCCCTGCAGGCGGAAAGGCTTGTGAAGCCGGCGGACTAGGCGGAGACTACTGCTTGGCCGTTTCCAGAAGGAGCGGCGGTGACGGCGGAAACGAAGCGGTCGGGAGGCGCGGGGGCGATGGACGGCAAGGCTACGGATGGACACAGCAAGCCCGTGCCGGAGCGATCGCATGCGCGATCGATGGCGCCCCGGCTGATGATGCTGCTCGCTGTGATCCAGGCGTTCTGCGGCACGGTGTTCCTGATTGACATCCTTTATGAATCCCATCTTGAATTTTTCAATGATGAACCGATCCGGCGGGTCGAGATGATCCATCTCGGGATGGAAGTGCTCGCCGTGATCCTGCTCTATTCAGGCTACGTGCTGGCGCATCGGGAGTTTCTCAGATTGAGAGCGGCCAAGCACGGCAAGGATTTGTTGCTTGAATCTCTGCGCGGTCAGTTCGACGATGTCATCCAGGCGCAATTTTCGGAATGGCGGTTGAGCCGGTCGGAATGCGATATTGCCCTGTTGTCGTTGCGCGGTTTGCGCATCAGCGAAATCGCCGAAGTCCGCGCGACCAGCCCGGGCACTGTCAAGGCTCAGTTGCACAGCATTTTCCGCAAGTCGCGGCTGCACACCCGTACCGAGTTGCTCGGCTATTTCATGGACGAATTGTTGGATTGTGCGGCGGATCGGATGCCCTTGCCGGCCACGTAGAAGGTCGGGCGGGCAAACTCCTGCTCGCAGGTCTGCGGCGGCGGCCGCTGGACGGATTTCGTGCTGGCGGGCACCGACACATCAGCAGCCGTTGAGTGCCTTGATCGAATGGATGAAAAAGCGGCCGTCGCGGTTCTCGGTCTCAACCAGCGCCCTGCCGTCGCAAACGCCGTTTCCGGCGGCAAACCGGTAGCTGGCGAGGAATTCCGTGGTTGAAATTGCCGTTACGCTGACGAGCTGCAGCGGCTCGCGAAGCCCACCATAGAACCGGGTGAGTTCGGCCGCCGAGAACGGACCTTTCGCGGTCTTTTCGGGAATGACGAAGGCGGCGGCCGTTGCGCCATCGCCTGCGCCGAGCGCCAGGTAGAAAGCCTCGACCGTGGTTGCGGCGCTGCCGTGGTTTTCCGTTGTATCGCCGGCCGGGGCAATCGCCGACACCCAGGCGACCAGCGGCCGGTGGTGGTGTCCCGTCATCGCCGGCATCGGGTTGACGAGATCGACGGCGACCGCGCTGTTGCGCAAATCGCGCATCGCCCGGGCCGTCGCTTCCGTCGCCACCAACTGAACTTCATCGAACAGATAGGAGGGATCGGCAAAGTCAGCGTCTCCGGTCAGGCAGATCGGTTGCGGGAGCGTGAGCACGTAGCCTGGCTCCGGGCTGTCGCCCTTCTGCACATCCTCGAAATTCGGCGGTCCTGCGAAGATCCGGAACGACAACTCGCCCTCAAGCCGCGCCGGTTCGCCCGAGGAGACATCGAAACAGCCTGCGGCATGAGCCGCCGGAGCGAGGAGCCAGGCCAGAAGAAAAGCCGCAGCAAGCTTTATCATGCGTTCACCTCCATTGCTGCCTTGCCGCAGACTAGACCCTTAGGCAGCCCGCGCAAATCCCTCATCCGCCAGTTTCATGGGGCTTCGCGTCGCAGGCCGGCGCCTCGCGCTTCAAGGGCATCCGCCGCATGAACGACCGTCACCAGATCGAGGAAGTCGGTGAAAAGCTGCGCGGCATGATGCCGTGGATCAAGGGCAACGCGCTTGTCGACAAGTCGAAGAACTGAGTTCGAACAGTATCGTATCGAAACGAAAGCCCGCCGCACCGGCGGGCTTTCTGCGTATTGGGTTGCATTTGACTGGATATCCTAACCGGAAGCTCATCGTACCGCGCTAGCCTGCGCGGTGAGGCTGAAGCGTTTCAGCGTATGAGGGTAGTCCGAGTATGGAGATTTTTACTCTTTTCTGCGCCAATCTGACCATACTGCTGGTGTTGTCGGCATCTTTTCTCGTGCTTGCGCGAAAATTTCCCGATCAAGCCTGGTGGCCCACCTGGTCGCTTGCCAATTTCGCGCTCGCCCTGTCGCTTTGCTTTTTCGCCCTTGAATCGCATCTGCCGCAGATGGCGGTCTTCGTCGTGCCCAATCTCCTGCTTCTGCTCGGTTTCGGCCTTCACTGGCAAGCTGCCCGCAGGTTCGCCGGACTTGACGCGCCCGCCGCGCGGCTCTGGTTGCCTGTCGGTCTGCTCGCGGCGGTCAATGTGCCGGCGCTTGTCTTCGAGAGTTACAGCCTCGTCTACATAACGACAAACCTTCTGGTGATGGTG
>JAHJUC010000132.1 GCA_018829385.1 Alphaproteobacteria bacterium | reverse complement strand
TCCAATGTTCCGTTAATGCGGGACCACATGGGGCAAGGCGGCTAAGCGCCCGAATTGACCCATGTCAACGGCCACCGCAAACAGGGATGCTAAGAAGTCCGCAACAACGGGATTTCCACATGGCACCCTCCAAATCCGACATCGAGACAATCGTCAAAGCTGCAAACGGAGGCCCATCGCTCTGGCGCCGGGCGGGATGGGGACTGGTGCTGGTTGCCGTCGCTGCCGGACTGTGGTTCTGGTGGAATTCCGGTTCCAGGCAGGCCCAGCCGCTCTATATCACGCAGCCGGTCGTCCGGACCGATATTGTCGTTCAGGTGACCGCGACAGGCACGGTGGAGCCGACCGACCTGGTGGAGATTTCAAGCGAGCTTTCCGGGACGGTCCGGTCGGTGGAAGCCGATTACAATGACCTGGTCACGAAAGGCCAGATCCTGGCGCGCCTCGATACCGACAAGCTGGAAGCCAATGTCGAACTGAGCAAGGCCTCGCTGACCGCCAGCAAGGCCCGGCTGGCCGAAGCGACAGCCACGCTCAATGAAATGAATGACAATTACGAGCGCGCGCTGCTGCTCGAGCAAAAGAAGGTGACCACGCTCGAGGGACTGCTCAAGGCGAAAGCGGCGCTGGATCGGGCGCAAGCCGCACTCAAGAGTGCGGAAGCCGATATCCGGGTGTCCGAGGCCAACCTGAAGATCAACGAAGCCAATCTGGCCAAGGCCTGCATCTGTTCCTCGATCGACGGCGTGGTGCTGGGGCGCAATGTCGAAGTCGGCCAGATCGTCGCTTCGTCGCTGCAGGCGCCGGTGCTGTTCACGCTCGCCGCCGATCTGAAAAACATGGAGCTGCGGGTCGATATCGACGAGGCCGACATCGGCAAGGTGAAGGTCGGAAACGAAGCGGTTTTCACCGTCGAAGCCTATCAGGGGCGGACATTCCCCGCGGTCATCTCCGAATTGCGGTTTGCGCCCAAGACGGTCGATGGCGTGGTCACCTACGAGGCAATCCTGTCGATCGACAACGCGGAGCTGCTGCTGCGGCCGGGCATGACGGCAACGGCGGACATCAAGGTGGCGGAAATCAGGGACACGCTGGCCATTGCCAACGCCGCGCTGAGGTTCGCGCCTCCGGCGGAGGAGGAACAGAGCGGCGGCAGCGGCTTGCTGGGAATGCTGTTTAAAAACGCGCCGCGGCGGCCCGCCTCCCCGGCTGGCCAGACCGATGCCGACGGCCGTCGCAGCATCTGGATCCTCCGCGACGGGCAAGCCGTTGCGGTAAACGTGCTGCCCGGCGAAACCGATGGCGAGAAGACCGAAATCCGCGAGGGGGACGTAGCCGAAGGCGATCTGGTGATCACAGATCTGACGCAGGAATGAACGCGGCCCCGGCCTCAGCCTCCGGTCCGCTGATCCGGCTTGAGGGGATCACCAAGATCTACGGCAGCGGCGACGCGGAAGTCCGGGCGCTGCGCGGCATCGACATGGACGTCAACGCCGGCGAGTTCGTCGCCATCATGGGGCCGAGCGGTTCGGGAAAGTCGACCGCCATGAACATCCTCGGCTTCCTCGACAAGCCAACCGCGGGGCATTATTTTTTCGGCGGCGCGGCGGTCGATCACCTGAGCCGCGACCAGCTGGCGCTGTTGCGCCGGAACTTCCTCGGCTTCGTCTTCCAGGGCTACAATCTGCTGGCAAGGACCTCGGCGCTGGACAATGTCGAGCTGCCGCTGATCTACCAGGGCATGGCCGGCACGAAGCGAAGGCAACTGGCGCGGGAGGCACTCGCCAAGGTTGGCCTTGAGGGACGCGAAGACCACCACCCCTCGCAATTGTCGGGCGGCCAGCAGCAACGCGTGGCGATCGCGCGGGCGATCGTCACCAACCCGGACGTGATCCTGGCCGATGAACCGACGGGAAACCTCGACACGGCACGAAGCCACGAAATCATGGATCTGCTGACCGATCTCAACCGCAAGGACGGCATCACCATCCTGATGGTCACGCATGAACCCGACATGGCCGAGTATGCCGACCGGATGGTGCATTTCCTCGACGGACTGATTGAATCGGACAGCAAGAACAACAAGGTGGCGAGCGATGCTGTATGAAGCCATACGGCTGGCGTTGCAGGCGATCCTGCGCAATGCGTTCCGGTCCTTCCTGACGGTGCTAGGCATCGTCATCGGCGTCGCGGCGGTCATTGCCATGGTCACGGTCGGGCAAGGCTCGACCGATCAGGTGGAAGCCGACGTCTCCACGCTGGGGACGAACCTGCTGATGATACGGCCCGGGCAGCCATCGCAAGGCCCCGGCTCGGGTGTCGGCGGCAGTGCCGCGAGCCTGACGATGAAGGATGTCGACGCGATCGAGCAGCAGATCGCCAGCGTCGCGGTGGCGGCTCCGAGCAATTCACGCTCGATGACGGCCATCTTCGGCAATGTGAACTACACGACCACGGTCACCGGCACGGACAACCGGTATCTGACCGCCCGCGACTGGGATCTGGCAAGCGGCCGGTCGTTCTACGAAAGCGAGCAGCGAACCGGCTCGTCGGCCTGCATTCTCGGAGACACCGTGCGGCAGAAGCTGTTCGGAAATGGCGATCCGCTCGGCGCCAGCATCCGGTTGAAACAGATCGCCTGCCGGGTCATCGGCACGCTCGAGGTCAAGGGCGCTTCGAGCTTCGGAACCGACCAGGACGACATTATCCTGATCCCGATCAAGGCGTTCCAGCGCCGGATATCCGGCAACCAGGACGTTTCGATGATCTATGCCTCGATCCGTACCGGGATTTCCACGGAGAAGGGAAAAGCCGATATCGAAAGCCTGATGCGCGAACGGCGGCGGATCGGTCCCTTCGAGGAGGACGACTTCAACGTCTTCGACATGAAGCAGATCACGTCGATGCTGACCGGAATCACCAGCGTGCTGACCGGACTGCTCTCGGCCGTCGCCGCCGTCAGCCTGCTGGTCGGCGGGATCGGCATCATGAACATCATGCTGGTCTCGGTGACCGAACGCACCCGCGAGATCGGCATCCGGCTGGCCGTGGGCGCAACCGAGAGCCAGGTGCTGCTGCAGTTCCTGGTCGAGGCGATCGTGCTGTCGCTGATCGGCGGTCTGATCGGCATTGTCCTGGGCCTGGCGCTCGGGCTTCTGGGCTCGCGGCTTCTGTCGATCCCGTTCGCGCCGGACGCGACCATCGTGCTGGCCGCCTTCCTGTTCTCGGCGCTGGTCGGCATCCTGTTCGGCTACTTCCCGGCGCGCCGGGCCGCGCGGATGGACCCGATCGAGGCCCTGCGGCATCAATAGGCGGTCATCGAGCAGGATGAGGCTGGAGGCGAGGCTTAGGCCTTCTTCTCCCAGCGGCGGTCAGGCGTCTGTTGCCAGTAGGTCAGCGTGTGGCCGCCGGCCTTGAGGATTTTCCACTGGGTGCGAGCCGCGTCGAGTTGGCTCTGGTCATGACCATCGAACATCATCACCAGCCGCTCCACCCCCTCAAGCACGGGGATATCCGCGCCATCGGCGACGAAGCGGACGGTTGCGCCGTTGGCGGCCTCGGCCTCAAGCGTGAGAAGCACCGGCTGGCGCTCGGCATGGGGCGATTGCGCGTTGCCATGCGGCAGGAAACTCTCCTCGCGCCAGGTCCACAGGTGCGCGTCCAGCGCCGCGCACCGCTCCTCGCTGCTTAAGTGCACCGACACCCGCCAGCCGCGATCAAGGCTCTTCTCGAGCAGCGGCGGCAGAGCGTCCTCGAGCCGGGACTCGGTCAGATGATAGAACAGCACCTCGGCCATGCGCCGCCCTACCCCTCGTAGTTGGCGCGAACCAACTCGTCGAGCAGCCTGACGCCGAAGCCGGATGCCCAGGACTGGTTGATGTCGGTGGAGGGCGAGCCCATGGCGGTGCCGGCGATGTCCAGATGCGCCCAGGGCGTGTCCTTGACAAATCGCGCCAGGAACTGCGCCGCGGTGATCGATCCGGCGTAGCGGCCGCCGGTGTTCTTCATGTCGGCGAACTTGGAATCGATCATCTTGTCGTAGGCCGGATCGAGCGGCAGGCGCCAGACCCGCTCCTGGGTGACCTCGCCGGCCTTGCTGAGCGCCTCGGACAATTTGTCGTCGTTTGAAAACAGGCCGGCATGGTGCTGGCCAAGCGCCACCATCACGGCGCCGGTGAGCGTTGCCAGGTTGATCATGATCTCGGGCTTGAACCGGTCCTGGCAGTAGGTCAGCGCATCGCAGAGCACCAGGCGCCCTTCGGCATCCGTGTTGATGATCTCGATGGTCTGGCCCGACATCGAGCGGACGATGTCGCCCGGACGCTGGGCTGCGCCGTCAGGCATGTTCTCGACCAGCCCGATGATGCCGATGGCGTTGACCCTGGCCTTGCGGGCGGCGAGCGTGTGCATCAGGCCGGTAACGGCGGCAGCGCCGCCCATGTCGCCCTTCATGTCCTCCATGCCGGCGGCGGGCTTGATCGAGATGCCGCCGGTATCGAAGACCACGCCCTTGCCGACGAAGGCCAGCGGCTTGTCCTTGGGCTTGCCGCCCTGCCATTTCATGATCGCCAGCCGCGGCGGACGGACGGAGCCGAGCGAGACGCCGAGCAGCGCCTCCATCTTCAGCTTCTTCATTTCCTTCTCGGTGAGGATCTCGACCTCCACGCCGAGCGCTTCAAGCTCCTTGGCGCGGGCGGCGAATTCGACCGGGCCGAGCACATTGGCCGGCTCGTTGACAAGATCGCGGGCCAGTTTCACCCCGTCGGCGACGGCCTGGCGGCTGGCGAAGGCCTTCTTGCAGGCGGCGGCGTCCTCGTGCTGGAAGACCACAGCAAGCTTGCGGGAGCCGTTCTCGTCGTCCTCGGACTTCTTGGTCTTGTAGAGATCGAACGAATAGGCCCGCATCAGCAGCCCCAGCGCCATGTCGGCGGCTGCCTCGGGCGACGTCGCCCCGGTGTCTCCCAGCAGCACCGTCATCTTTTCGGCCTTGCGGATCAGGGTGACCATCTTGCCGCCAACCCGCATCCACTCATGCGCGGTCAGCTTGTCGGGATCGCCTGCGCCCACCAGCGCAATGCGGTCAGCCGGCGCATCGACCGGAGCAATGATGTCAGCGGTGGAAAACAGCTTGCCGGTGAAACCCGCGACCTTGACCGCCTTGTCGAGCTGGCCGGCCGGATCCACGCTCCGCGCAGCAGCGGATACGGGCTCGGCCAGGGACCCCAGGGCAACGACCAGTCCTCCAGATATTTTTGCTGTTTTGGAAAAACTGATTTCAATGCTCATCGACATGACGGCTCCAATGGATTCGGATGGTTTCGCGTGGCTGGCGATCTTGGCGTTTTCGCGGAAGAAGGCAAGAGCGGAGGGGCAGAACCGGCGGCAAGGGCCGGTTTGCCCATGACGAACCGGATTTACGTCGAAAATTGGGCACTTGCGCACAACCGCATGGCCGCACGCTGCAGACCGTCAACCGCCGGGCGCAGCAGGCATTGCAATTGCGATACACCTCGCAACAATCCGTTAACCGCGTTTGTTTGCCACACATTATCCAATTTGCGATTTGATAAGGCCGGTGCATGGTTGGACTGGTCGAACCGGGACACTAACGTGCCGAACGAATCGCGATTCTGCTCGGCCTGCTCCGGAAAGGCGCAATGAAGCAGATAGAACGTTACATATTCCGCCGCATGAGCATGCTGACGTTCTGGTCGCTGTCCGCGGTGACCCTCTTGGTGATGACCACGCAGGTCGTGGTGCGCGTGAACGTGCTGACCACCACGGGACAGGCGTTTGGCGCGTTCGCGCTGCTGGCCGCCACGCTGATCCCGTCGGTGCTGTCGATCGTGGCGCCGTTCGCCTTGCTGATCGGCGTCAGTCAGGTGCTTTCGAGCATGAATTCCGACAGCGAGCTGGTGGTTGTGGAAGCGGCGGGCGTTCCGCCGGCAACCGTTCTCAAGCCCGTGCTGCTGTTGTCGGCGCTGGTCTCGCTGATGGTGCTCGTGGTCAGCAACTTTGTCGAACCCTGGTCGAACAACAAGCTCTACGATGTCCTGGCCCAGGCCCAGTCGGACCTGTTTTCGGTCGCCGTGCGCTCCGGCGCCTTCATGAAACTCGAGGACGGGCTCTACGTGCAGGTCAACGAGAAGCTCGCCGGCGGGCAAATGGGCGGGATCTTTCTCTCCGACAGCCGGGCGGACGACAACGAGACCATCTACTACGCGCGCAGCGGCGTCATCCGGAAGTCCGAATTCGCCGACACCAACATCCTGCTTCTGGTTGACGGCGAACTGCAGCAGCGCGACCTGTCGAACGACCGGATATCGATCGTCCAGTTCTCATCCTATGCGCTGGACATGGCGGCCTTCGTGCCGGCCGGCAGTTCGGCCGCGCGCAGGCCCAGCGAACAACCGACATCCTACCTGCTCGACCCGGCTCCGGACGACCCTTACCTCACGTCCTCGAAAAACCTGATCACCCAGGAGCTGGTCAAGCGGTTTTCGGGATGGATGTATCCGCTGGCGTTTGGCCTGGTGGCATTCTCGTTTCTCGGAAAGGCACGCTCGAACCGGCACGAACAGGTCCAGAACGGCGCGCTTGTCGCCGCCATCGCCCTGGGAAGCCGAGGGTTCGGTTTCTACAGCAACGAAGCGTCCGGCATCAGCTCGGCCATGGAGGTCCTGTCATACCTGATCCCGGCCACCATCATTCTGGTGTTCGGCTTTCTCACCCTGAGCGGCCGGACACTGACCATCCCCAAGGGCTGGGCCCGCTTGAACGACCGGTTGCTGGACATGACGGCGCAATGGTCCAGCCGGCTTCAGGGCGGGCGTGGCAAGCCGGATGAAGGACAGTCGACATGAGTGTCGCCGTCTCCACCCTGTCGCGCTATTTCTTCCGCCGCTATGTCACAACTTTCCTGACCTACTGTCTCGGATTGCTGCTGGTGATCCTGCTGGTCGACTTCAACGAAACCAGCCGGCGGCTTTCCCGGGCCGAGGATTACTCCGTGGCGCTGGGACTGCTGATCTCGGCTCTGCGGCTGCCTACCGTGCTGCAACTGATCATCCCCTTCGTCGTTCTGATCGCCTCGATCGCCACCCTGATGCAGCTCAACCGCAAATACGAACTGGTGGTGACGCGGGCGGCGGGGATCTCGGCCTGGCAGTTCCTGGCCCCGCTGGTCATAGCAAACCTGCTGATCGGGGCCTTCTCGGTCACTGTATTGAACACGCTTGCGGCCGAGGCCATGCTGAAGGCGGAAAACATCGTGGTCGAGCGCAACCTGGGCACCCAGCGACCGGCGAATGTCGCCCCCTGGCTGCGGCAGCGCACCGAAGCAGGCGATACGGTCCTGGGAGCCCGCGCCAGCTCAGAGGGCGGCACCAAGCTGTCCGGCGCAACCTTCTTCCTGTTTGACAAGGAGCAGCGGATCAAGGAACGTCTGGAAGCAGAGAACGCAGTGCTTGGTGACGGGGTCTGGCACCTGACGAATGTAAGAAAAATTCGCGGATCGCAGCCGGTGGAGTTTCTGGATTCGGTGAGCGTACCGACCAGTCTGAAAGCTGAATTCGTTGGCGAATCATTGGCTTCACCGGAGACCGTGCCGTTTTTCGAGTTGCGTGGGAAAATTGCAACGGCCAAATCATTCGGGCTTCCGGCGACCAGTTACGAGATGCAATTCCACCGTTTGGTGGCTCTTCCGGCGCTTTTGGCGGCCATGACACTGATCGCCGCAATGGTGTCGCTGAAATTTGTTCGCTTTGGTCAGTCTTTAACGGTCATCCTGGGTGGAATCCTGGCGGGCTTCGTGCTTTATGTCGTCTCCGAGTTGATCCAGGCGTTCGCGAACGCCGGAACCATTCCGCCTGTCGTGGCGGCCTGGCTTCCGGTGTTGGTCGCCTCGGCATTGGGGACGACAGTGCTTCTCCACAAGGAGGACGGGTAGTGGCGGGTGTGCGCCGGTCTAGAGTTCATGCGTTTGCTGGCGCCCTGTGCGCCGGCGTGGCCTTTTGCACCATTTTTTCCCTTGCCGCGCCGCAGGCCTCGGCCCAGATCGCCGCGCCCGGCGGCGTCAGCGTGGCCGAAGACGCAAAGATGCTGCTGGCAGCCGACGAGTTGACCTACAACAACGACACCGGCGTGGTGATTGCTAGCGGCGGCGTGCAGATCGATTACGGCAACTACAAGCTCGTTGCCGACCGGGTCGAGTACGACCAGAACACCGGCCGCGTGCAGGCCTTTGGCTCCGTCGAGATGATCGAGCCAAGCGGCAACAGGATCTATGCCGACAATCTCGACGTGACCGATGATTTCGCCGATGGATTTGTCAATGCGCTGAGAATCGAGACGCCCGACAATACCCGCATTGCGGCGGAAAGCGCCGAACG
>JAHJUC010000131.1 GCA_018829385.1 Alphaproteobacteria bacterium | reverse complement strand
TTGTGCGAGAGCCCCAGGGCTTCGGCGGCAATCGCCACCAGCTTGACCACCGGAAACACCACCGAAACCAGCCCCACCACCAGGGCCAGGACCGGGTCGTCCCCCGTCCACAGCGTCGCGATCACGCCCAAGAGCGACGGCGACTGGTCGAAAAAATACAGCGTTTCGAACCGCATCAGCGGCAGCACGATGCCCAGTCCGAAAAACAGCGGCGCCAGCACCAGTGCCAGGGCAAGCGTCAAACGCATCGATCTGCTCTCATACCCGCTCCCCGCCTGCCCGGCCTCGAACCGGTTTTGGTATCGAGACGACATCGGCTGGTTTAAACTGATGGCACGCATCTCCATATCCGAGTGCGGCAGGAATTGGCAATCAGGAGCACCCATGCAGATCAGTGAGGAAAACGGCCCGACCGGCGGACGCTACATCGCGCGGCTTGAAGGCGTCGAGGCCGAGATGACGTTCTCGCGCGCCTCGCCGCAGCTTGTCATCATCGATCACACCGGTGTCCCCGACAGCCTGCGCGGCAAGGGCGTCGGCCAGGCGCTGGCGCTTCATGCGGTTGAAGCCGCCCGCGCCGGGGGATGGAAGATCATTCCGCTCTGCCCGTTTTTCAAGGCGCAGGCGCAACGGCATCCGGAATGGCGGGACGTGGTGAACTGACCCGTTCTGGCCCGGAGTCGTGGAATTCTGGAAACGGGAAAACACGGCGGCTTTTTGGGGCGCGGTCAGGATCATCGCCCTGATCAACGCGCGAAAGGCGCGGGCAACCGCCCGCGCCTGGCCTTCCGGCCATCTCTCTCATCTTGGCTTGTACGGACCGAACTCAGCCCGTCCGGCTTGACCTGTGTCCGGCGTCACGCACTTCCAGTGCGGCCGCCTTCTCGAACTCGGCCTGCGCCTCTTCCAGCGCCAGTTCGGCCGCATCGAGCTGAACCTTCAATTCACGAATTGAGTTCTGCAGATTGTCGGACCGCTGGCGCGCGGCCTTTGCAAAGGTTGGATAGGCGAAATGGGAAGGATCGGTGATTCCGGCCTTCTTCTCCTCGGCAGTGATCTGGTACTCCAGCTCGGCTGCCATCTTTTCCATTTCTGCCATCATCAGCTGGATCTGCCCAAGCTGACGGGTCTTCTCGTTGACCTGGAACTGTTTCAGGCGAACGTGGCTCTCACGCGACTTCATACGCAATACTCCCGTGATGCGAGATCCCGGTTAATGAAACTCGTTACACTGGCAAACCCTGCCAGTCCCGGTGTGCAAATAATGACCACGACGTTAACTTTTTGTCCGCCGCGGTAACCATTCATTTACGGGCATCGTTAATACTACGCCTCATGGTTTAAGGCGGGGTAAACGGAAAGCATGATTTTTTCGCCCGTCATTCCGGAGTCCTTTGAATCACTTGGAGCCATTTCTTGATGTGTTGATTCAAGAAAATCCGAGAGTTTTTTTGGAGTAAAATCAGGAGTATGCCAGTGATAATTAACATTCTGATAGTGGTTGCCTAACCTGATCAGAATTTGTTAACCATTCCATGGCAGCCTCCAAATCAGGCAACAACTGGATCCGTATCGCGTAAGTGGATCTCAAACACCTTGCGGCGGCGGAAAAGGGGATAAATATGCGGGTTCTACTGATCGAGGATGACAGCGCCACAGCTCAGAGCATCGAGTTGATGCTGAAGTCTGAAAGCTTCAACGTGTACACCACGGATCTGGGTGAAGAGGGCGTCGATCTCGGCAAACTTTACGACTATGACATCATTCTGCTCGACCTCAATCTGCCGGACATGTCCGGCTATGAAGTCCTGCGCACTCTCAGGCTTTCCAAGGTCAAGACCCCGATCCTGATCCTCTCCGGCATGGCCGGCATCGAGGACAAGGTTCGCGGTCTCGGATTTGGCGCCGATGACTACATGACCAAGCCGTTCCACAAGGACGAGCTGGTGGCGCGCATTCACGCCATCGTCCGCCGTTCCAAGGGCCACGCCCAGTCGGTAATCACCACCGGCGACCTGGTGGTCAATCTCGACGCCAAGACCGTCGAAGTCGGCGCGCAGCGGGTTCACCTGACCGGCAAGGAATACCAGATGCTGGAGCTGCTCTCGCTCCGCAAGGGTACGACGCTGACCAAGGAAATGTTCCTCAACCACCTCTACGGTGGCATGGACGAGCCGGAACTCAAGATCATCGACGTCTTCATCTGCAAGCTGCGCAAGAAACTTGCGACCTCGGCCGGCGGCAAGAACTACATCGAGACCGTCTGGGGCCGCGGCTACGTGCTGCGCGAACCCGACGAAAACGAAATCCTCGAAAGCGCCTGATTCCTCCTCCCCTTTCCCGGGATTGCGCCTGAAACAACAAAAAACCCGCCGGTCCGGCGGGTTTTTTGTTGTGTCCTGGAGGGCTCGCTCCATCGGGCGACGGACGAGCGGTCCCCGACGGTTCGGGACGGGTCAGGCAGCGGCGGCGTAGGGCGCGAAGGCTTCCGTCAGGCTGCGGCGATCGAACGGCTTGAGCAGGAAGTCATCGGCGCCGGCGCGCTTGCCCGCCATCATCTGCTTGAATTCCTTTTCGATCATCAGATAGTAGATGCGAACATCGTTGCCGCCTTCCATCTGGCGCACCGACGAGATCAGGTCCAGAGCGCCGGTCATGCCCGCATCGACGCACAGCACATCGGGAAGCTGCGCATCACACATGATCATCGCTTCACCGGCATTGGACGCCTCGATGACGAGATAATCCAGTCCGGTCAGGATGCGCTTGGCAACCTTGCAAATCACGGCGGAATCATCGGCGATCATAAAGCGGCGCATGGCGCGTCTCCCTTGGCTTCTTCCTGGCGCACCCGCTGGCGGATGCGCCGTCACTACTGGGAAGATTAGCTCAAGGGAGCGAACATTTCGTAATCAGACAGGCTTAACGGAGCGTTGCCGCTTCGTGAGCCCCTGTCTCAGGCTTGTCTCAGGCTGCAGCCTTGCGTTCGGCGGTGAACACCACCTCGTCGGCATTGGCCGAACAGGAAAGCGTAAGCCCGGCTTCATCCGCCAGGAGCACGGTGTAGTAGGGCTGAATCGAGTGGGCATCGATTGCCTCGTCGACATTGCCGGAATAGATTTCCAGGAATTTCGGCGGCACCCGCACCATCTTGCCCTTGCAGACCAGGCGGAACTTCGGATCGGTCTCCGGCGTCTCCACCGTCACATCGATCTCGCCACCGCGCGGAATGGCCCCGTAGGCGACAAGGAACAGGTTGAGCAGCAGCTTGACCTGGTTCTTCGGAATGATGGCGCGCGGCCCGCTCCACCGTACTTCGGTCTTCTTGTCGGCCGACACGTAGTCGAGCACCGCTTTTTCGGCTTCGCCGGTGTCGATCGAGGCGCCCACCGATCCCGATGCGCCGAAGGCAAGCCGGGCGAACTTGAGCCGCACCGAGGCGTTGAGCGCGCTGGTCCGGATCAGGTCCATTGCATCGGCATCGGCGCCGCCTTCATCCAGCAGCTCCAGACCGTTGTTGATCGCGCCGACCGGCGAGATGATGTCGTGACACACGCGGCTGCACAAAAGCGCTGCCAGGTCTGGACCTGCCAGGGTCAGGTTATGGTTTTTCGACATCAAGAATCTCCTCTTTGTGCCCCGCGCGTCGAATCGGCTGGGCAGCAAAATCGCATCAGCTGATACCAATCGCAAGCGCTTCGGGCCACGGGCCGGTTGCTGGCCCATCGCCGGAAACGCCTTCGGATATCCTGCCCTAAAGACACCACATTTGGTAAACTGCTTATTAAGATCGGCACGCCACAATGTGATCAATGTTTCCTGCGGTAGTTACCGTCCCATCAACGGAGTGGACTCTATGATCGTGTCCCGCTTTTGCCTTCGTGCATTTGCCACCCTTCTTCTCGCGCTGCTGCTTGTTTCCGGAACGGTTCCGGGAGCCAACGCGCAGGCGGCGAATTCATCGCAATACAGCATGCAGGAGATCATCGACGCCGGCCATGGCTTCTTCGGAACCACCTCCGGCGGTCTCGCCAAGGTTGTCGAAAAGGCATTCCAATCCTACGGACTGCCGAACGGCTACGTTCTCGGCCAGGAAGCCTCCGGCGCCCTGATCGGCGGCCTGACCTACGGCGAAGGTCAGCTCTACACCAAGAATGCCGGCCAGCACGACCTGTTCTGGCAAGGCCCGTCGATCGGCTGGGACTATGGTGGCGACGGCAACCGGACCATGATGCTGGTCTACAACCTCCCCAGCGTCGAAGCCGTCTATGGCCGGTTTGGCGGTGTATCGGGTTCGGCCTACGTGATTGCCGGTCTTGGCATGACAGTGCTCAAGCGCGGCGATATTCTAATGATACCCATTCGCACCGGCGTCGGCGCGCGGCTGGGCATCAATATCGGCTATCTGAAAATGACCCAGACACCGACCTGGAACCCGTTCTAGCTGATCCGGGGTTTTTGAAGACGTCAGGCGGCCGGTTGCGGCCGCCTTTTTATTGCAGCAATCCCTTGGGATTCCTCCTTCTGCAACCCACCTTTTCCTCTTGCCGCTTGCCGATTCGGCCCCGCCATGCTTAATGCTTCCGCAGGTTTGGCCGGGCCCTTCTTGAGCCCCGCCCGTGACAATGTGGATACGGTGTGATCGAGTTTGTCCTGTTATTTGCGCTGGGTTTTCTGGCCGCCGCCCTGGTCGGGCTGATCGTTGCGCCGATCATCCAGCGCCGGGTTGTCAGCCTGACCGAGCGCAGGATCCGCGCCAGCGTGCCGCTTTCGGCGGCCGAGATCCGCGCCGACAAGGACATGGCGAGAGCAGCCTTTGCGGCAGAAAACGCCCGTCTGTCCGTCGATCTCAAGCACAACCGCGACCTGCTCACCGAAAGTGTGGCCCGGGGCACGCGGCTAAGCAACGAGCTGGTCACCATCCGTGCCGAGAAGCTCGATGCGGAAAAACGCATCGAGGAGCAGGAGGCCGACATTCGTGATCTTCATTCGCAGATGAACGAGCGCGACGCCAGGATCACCACCCTGACCGGCAATTTCGGTGACGCGGCGCGGCTGGCCGAAGCCCGCAAGCACGAAATCGCCATGCGGGATGACAAGATCAACCGCCTCGGCGCCGAAATCGAGGAGCTTCGCATCGATGTCGTCACCCTCGACACCGAAGCCGAAAACTTCAAGTCCCAGATCAGGGAACTCCGCACCGAACGCAATGCCCTGCGCGAGTCGCTCAAGGACGCGGAAGCCACGAGCCGCGACCTGGAAAACAGGCTGAAAAGCAACGACGAGCGGCTGGCGCAAAGCGAGGAGAAACTCGCCAAGGCGATCACGGCTCTGACCGATCGCGAAAACGCGCTGGAACGCCGGATCGCCGAGGTCGAGCGGTTCAAGGCGAAAAACCGCGAACTCTCCGACGAGCTGCGGCAAACCAAGAGCGCCCTCAAGGAAGCCAACAGCCTGGCACGAAAAGCCGCCGTCAGCGGCCGCAATGGCGCGGCGCGGCAGACCCCGCCAACCGCCACGCCGCCGCAGTCCGGCAACACAACCGGTGACGCCGCAGAAAGCGCCGCCGCCGAAACACCCGCTTCAGTCACCGCTGAACCGGCGGGCAAGGCTGCGCAGCCAAGCGCCGAAATTCACCAGATCGCCAGGGACAAGCCTGCCGCCCAGCCGAAACCCGCCGTCGAACAGGCGCCCGCAAAGCAGGCTGCTGCGGCAAAGCCGCAGCTCGCCGAAGATCTCTCCGAAGACGAAAAGATCGACCGTCTTCGCGCCCGCCAGGCGGCGCTGATCGAGCGATTGCTGAAGGCCGACACCAGCGGCAACGACGCGGCGCTGCGCCGCGAGATCGCCACCGTTGCGGCGATGATGGTGGAACTGACCGCCAGCAGGGACGGCGACGCCTCGCCGATCTACAATATCCTCATGGGCAGCGAAGATCCCACCCAACCCGGCAGCACCGAACCGAGCCTGGCCGCACGCGCCCGCGAGATGCTTGCCGGAAATGGGTGAGACCGCCGCTGGCGACTGACCGGCAAAGACCCGTCTACAGCGTCCTTTGCACATCCGACTGGATGCGCAAAGGTCGCTGTAACACTTTGATTTAATGCATGTACGTTATCGTTCAAACTAATCCGTTTGAACGATAACGTACATGCATTAGGGCCCTGTCCGGCCCATGCGGGTCGAGGCATGCCACAGCGCGATGCCGCTGGCGGTGGCGACATTCAGACTGTCCATCCCCGGCGCCTGCTCGATCCTCAGCGTCCTGATCCGCGCGATGAGCTCGGCCGGCAGTCCCTCGCCCTCGGTGCCTGCAAGCAGGGCCAGGCGTTGGCCCGGCTCAAAGCTGTTCAGCGCTTGCGTGCCGCGCGGCGACAGTCCGGCAACCTCGAAGCCGTGCGCCGCGAGCGCGGTCACCATCTCCCCGGTCGAGCCGGCCCGGCAGAACGGCACCCTCAGCGCCGCCCCGACCGAAACCCGGATCGCCTTGCGGTAGAGCGGATCGCAGCAGCTTGTATCCAGCACCACGCCGTCGGCGCCGAACACCCCGGCATTGCGGAAGATGCCGCCGATATTATCGTGGTTGGCAATGCCGCAGGCGACCACCAGCAAGGCCTTCTCGGGCAGTCCCGACAGGAAATCCTCGAATGAGCTTGCAGGCAGGTGCCGCCCGACGGCCAGGATGCCGCGATGCATGGCAAAGCCGACGGCGGCGTCGAGCACGTCGCGGCCGGCGACATAGACCGGGCAAGCCGGATCGATCCGATCGATCAGCTCACCAAGCCCGTCGACCCGGTTTTCCAGGATCAGCGCCTTTTCGAGCACGAACCGCCTGGAGCC
>JAHJUC010000802.1 GCA_018829385.1 Alphaproteobacteria bacterium | reverse complement strand
GCGCCAGCCGCGCGCGTTCCCTCAGCGCCAGCCGCCGCTCACAACCTGGCCTCAACTCAAAATGTTCCCTGATCGTTCCGTTTGTTGGCCAAATTTCCACCGACCGTGTAACCAGGCCGGAATGGTGCGGTCATATGTTCGGCCTTTCAGCGCAGCTTTGGGCCGCGGGCCTCGATGAAGTCCGCGATACGAGTGGCTAATCAACGGCACGCGCTTTGAGCGCGTTGACACTAGCGGCCTCTCTCGCCTCGGGATTTCGTCCCATGGAATCATCGTCTGCTTCTTGCACCTCATCTATGTCCGCCAGTCTTCCGTGAACCAAGTGCGGCATCATCAAGAAAGCACGGAGCTGCAGTATCGTCTCGTCGATCGGGCCGTCGCTCTTGGCTGGCCGCATGAACGCGTGCACGTCATTGATGAAGATCTCGGCAAATCCGGGACCGGTCTCGTCGAGCGAGAGGGCTTCAAGAAGCTGATCGCCGAGATAGGACTGGGAAACGCCGGACTGGTCAACCGTGCTCCCGGCAAACGACCATTGATGACGTGAGAAGAAAGACAGACACGCAGCGCGAACGTAGGGGTCAGAACAAGAGCAGTGCGAAATCGTACGCGGCCTTTATCAACCAAAGACAGCCACGGCAGATTTGATGATGATGCCGCCATTCGGACTTCTGCGCATCTGACGGCCGGTAGCAGCGCGGAACACTTGCACCAATTGCAGCGCCGGCGGCACCCGCGACCAAAGGGTTTTCATGCTTTCCTTGCCGCTTCGGCTTTTTCGCACAGCCTGGCCGATTACGATGCGCTGGGACCAGCGGAAGCCGATTTCATGGAAATACAAATCGGCAAGTTCCGGGCTGATGTGATGAAAGACACCTGCGATGGTTCGGCGGACCCGAGCATTGAACCCCTCGACTGAATTGACGTGGACGGTATCACGGACATATTCTCGGCTGGAGTGATTAACCGTCTCGTGTACGGCAAAGCTCTCGCCAATAGCCATGAATGCCTTTGCCTCGTCACTCATCACATGTGCCTGAAGCTTAACTTGTGGCGCAATCGCACCTCCCGCAGCACGCAATGAAAGGCCGGTAACGACGGCGGCGCGAGCATCGCCCGCAGCGGAACCCGGGGGATGTCTACTGGTCGCTGAACAATAGCCAAGACCGGCGTCTTCTGCGTTTTCGCTTGCCCCTTGCGGCCTCTTCCGAGCGATGGATCATCGGGATGCTTTCGTGGCCTGCCACCGAGATAGAAATGGTCAATCTCTACCGTGCCGTCGAGCATGTTTTCGCGCGCCACCATGAGACGCAGCGCATGGCCGATCCGCCAGGCCGTGGGTTGGCTTACACCGAGTATCTCGGCGAGACGGACCGATGACAAGCCTTTGTCCGACTGCAGCAACAGCCACATCGCCTTGAGCCACACGCTCAAGGGAAGTTTCGTGGCGTGCAGGGGCGTGTGTGTTGTCACCGTGAACTGGAACCGGCAATCACCGCTGGAGCATTGATAGAGACCTGGCCGCGCCCGGTGCTTGCCCACGTCGCGGCCAGCTATCGCGATCGAGCGTTTGTAACCACAGGCGGGGCAGATCCTGCCATTCGGCCATACCATGCTTTCCAGCAAACGACGGCATCGCTCCTCATCCCTGAACGCGGCAACCATGTCTTCAACAGTCCGAATATTGGAAAGCGTTGTCAGCATCATTTCAGACATATTTATCTCCTTCGGGACTGACCGAAGAATCGCATGCAAAAGCCTATATTACAAGGTGATTGCTGTCTTTGGTTGATAAAAGCCGCGTACAATTTCGCACTGCTCTTGTTCTGCCCCCCTCTCTGAACAAAACGATGCTGATGGACTGCACTGACCTAACAGCCGGTGTCCGACCCCAGAGAAATTACCGGTCTCGACACAGGCGGTTCCGCCTGACGCAGGACACAATAGGCCTGGGTGCGCCCGGTCTTTTTGCGGTCAGGCTTCGGAAGTCACCTTGGCGGTCTCCGGCTTGGTCTTGCGCTTACGGGTGACCAGCACAAAGAACAGCGGCACGAACAGGATCCCCAACACGGTGCCTGTGATGGTGCCGCCGAGCACGCTGGTGCCGATGGCGTTACGACCGCCCGAGCCCGCGCCTGTGCTGATTACCAGCGGCAACACGCCGAGAGAGAAGGCCATCGAGGTCATGATGATCGGGCGGAACCGCTGGCGGGCTGCCTCGCGGACGGCGTCGAACAGGATTTCCCCGGCCTCGTAGCGGTCCCGGGCGAACTCCACGATAAGAATGGCGTTCTTGCCGGTCAGACCGACCACGGTGAGCAGGCCCACCTGGAAGAACACGCCGTTCTGATAGCCGCCGAACAAGGTCCATAAAACCGCGCCGAGGATGCCGACCGGCATGACGAGCATGACAGCGAACGGGATCGACCAGCTTTCGTAAAGAGCTGCGAGGCAGAGGAATACGGCCGCCAGCGACAAGGCATAAAGAAGCGGCGCCTGGTTGCCGGATTGGCGCTCTTCCAGCGACAGGCCTGTCCAGGAGACGGCATAACCGGGCAACTGGGAGGCCAGCAGTTCGATCTCCGCCATGGCTTCGCCGGTGGTCACGCCTGCGGCGGGAGACCCCTGGATCTGCATCGCGCCGACCGCGTTGTAGCGGGAGAGGCCCTGCGGACCGAAGGTCCAACTGCCTTCGGCGAAATTGGCAAAGGGAACCAGGCCGCCGCTCGAATTCCGCACCTTCCATTTCGAAATATCGGAGGGAAGCGCGCGTGAATCCGCTTCACCCTGAATGTAGACGCGCTTGATGCGGTCGCGGTCGATGAAGTCGTTGAGGTAACTGCCGGCCCAGGCGACCTGGAGCAACTGAGCAACGTCGGATGCGGTGACGCCCATCGCCCCCGCTGCACGCCAGTCGATATCGAGATGATACTGCGCCGCATCCTCGAGGCCGGAGGGGCGCGCCGAACCGATGAGCGGGCTCTGCGCGGCCATTCCCAGCAACTGGTTGCGGGCGGTGAGCAGTTGCTCATGGGTCTGGCCGTCGCGGGCTTCGAGATAGAAATCGAAGCCGCTCATGATGCCAAGTTCTGGAACCGACGGCGGAACGATCGGGAAGACCATGGCGTCCTTTATGCCCAGAAGGGCGGGATAGGCGCGGCCGGCGATCGCCTGGGCGCTCTGTCCGGGCAATTGCCGTTCCGACCAGTCCTTCAGGCGAATGAAGGCGAGGCCCATGTTCTGACCCTGACCCGAAAACGAGAACCCGACCACGCCGAACATGCT
>JAHJUC010000130.1 GCA_018829385.1 Alphaproteobacteria bacterium | reverse complement strand
GCCAACCTGTAGTGAAATCCATTGCACATCTTGTTGTGTGCCAATCGACCTGCCTCGACAACCGCAGCGTCTACCGATGCAAATCTGACCGACCTTGTTTCCTGCAATTCATCGGATTTGTAGGTCTCGCAAAGAACTCGTGCGCCTGGTGTAGTTCCAGCTTCGACGGTTATCGTATGGACAGTCATCGCGTTATCGAAGCTTCGCTCCAGAAATATCGTGTGAAATATCTTCTGGATGCCGAGGTTGTTTTTGTCCGCGGCAGATGGCGTAGCCACATCGAACAGATTTTCCGAGCATCGCATTCGAAGCGCCCGCCGAGTCAGTTGCAGAAAACACTCAAACACTATTGGTATTTAAGCTTTCTCTGATTTTCCTGACTGGGTCAATTTGCCAGAAATATTCACTAAGTTCTGACAGGGACGGTGCTCGCCTTGAGCAAGGCGACAGACTGAAGCGGTGTCTCGTTTCGGCTGGCTAAGCTGCCTGGAAGGCGCTAGCGGGCGGTCGCATCCTTGAAGCGGCATTTCTCGTCACTCATGGCTCACTCCACCCCGAATGTCAGCGAGGCCCAGTAGCTCTGCCAGTCGGCGTTGCGGTCGGCCGGGGCCTCGATCATGTGCACGCTTGCAGCCATGTAGGCGCCGCTGGCCGGGATGGTGAAGCTGGCGCGGCCGCTGTCGTCGGTGCGGGCGAGGGTTCTTGTCCCCGCGTTCCCGTCCTGGCCTTTCTGAAACAGCGCCACCTGCGTGTCGGACAGCGGCTTGCCTTCCCACAGCAGCGTGAAGCTCATCTCGGCGCCTGGCGTCAGCGTCAGCGCATTCTCGCCGGCCACCAGTTCGAGCCGCATGCCGGTGGCGCGGTCCGTGTCATCCGAGGCGTCGCCGACGGCGACAAGGGTCTTGGCGCACCGGGTGTAGATCTCGCTGATATCGTCGCGCGGCAGGCCGCGGGCATCGTGGCGGGCGGGAATCGTGTCGAGGCCCTCGTAATCCAGGTAGACCTCAAATTTTTCCCAGTCCCGGAAGCGGATGCGCTCACCGGCCGAGACATAGGTGAAGATCGACAGGCCCTCGGTGCGGGGCTTAAGATTCAGCGCCGGCAGGTCGCCGGTTACGCCCTCGACATCCGCCTCGCCAAGCCGGTCATGGCGCCTGAACGCGGCAAACCGCGAGGGGATGTAGGGGAAGGCATCGCCCTTGAAATCCTGTCCGACGCGCAGATCGGCCTGGATCCTGCCGTCCTGGGCGATTGTAAAATCATGCGGCTCGATCCAGAATTCATGCGCTGCGACTGGACTTGCAGCCAGCATCGCGCCAACTAGTGCCCATGCCGGTCCAAGGATCAGGCTGCGCCGTGCCGGTCGTTCCATCGTGTTTTCTCCAAAGTGGCTTTCCAGATGAAGATGTGCTCCCGAATGATAAATCAAGTGCTTGCGGGCCTGGCTGTTGCGGTTCTGCTGGTCTTGGCGGGCCCTTCCGGCTTGCGCGCCCATGAAATCCGGCCGGCGATCGCCGATCTTGTGTTTGCCGGCGACGGAACGGTGCGGCTCGACATGTCGCTGATCCTCGAGGCGGCGCTTGCGGAGATCGGTGCGGAACATGGCGATACCGACGAGAGCCCCAACGCCGCGCGCTACGATGATCTGCGGCTTCTCGACGAGACCGGGCTCGCAGCCGAGTTCGAGCGGTTCAGGCCGCGGTTTCTGCAAGGCGTCAGGCTAAGCGCCGATGGCACCGATATTCCGCTCGATGTCGTCGGAATCGAACTCGATCCGGTGGGGGACACGGATTTCGCCCGGCTGAGCCGGTTGCAGCTCTCGGGTCCGTTGCCGGCCGGGGCGCAGACCGTGGTCTATTCGTTCGATCCCGCCTTCGGTCCGAGCGTCATCCGGGTGCCGGATGCTGAGGGCGAGTACAGCTATTCCGCCTATCTCGGCGATGGCAGTCCGAGCGAGCCGATTCCGGTGGAAGGCGGGCTTACCGTGAGCGCGGGGCAGGTGTTCTGGGATTACATCGGCATCGGCTTCACCCACATCGTTCCCAAGGGGCTCGATCACATCCTGTTCGTCGTCGGTCTGTTCCTGCTGTCGCCGCGGCTCAAGCCGCTGCTGATCCAGATCACCTCCTTTACCATTGCCCATTCGGTTACGCTGGCGCTGGCCATGCTGGGCTTGATCTCCGCGCCCGCGGCCATCGTCGAGCCGCTGATCGCCGCCTCCATCGTCTTCATCGCCGTGGAAAACCTGGCGACCAACCGCTTGAACCCCTGGCGGCCCTTCGTGGTGTTCGGCTTCGGGCTGCTGCACGGTCTCGGCTTTGCCGGGGTGCTGACGGAGATCGGGCTGTCGCCGGCGCATTTCGTCAGTGGTCTGATCGGCTTCAATGTCGGCGTGGAAGTGGGTCAGCTGGCCGTCGTGGCTGCCTGCTATGCGCTGTTCGGGGCCTGGTTCTCCGACAAGAGCTGGTACCGGGCGCGTGTCACCATGCCGATGTCGCTGGCGATCGCTTGCGTGGCGGTGTGGTGGTTTGCCGAGCGCACCGGACTGGTCGCCTGAGCCCCGAAAAATAGTTCCTGCATGGCGCGATTTGGCGCGCATCGCATGAAATGTCGCAAATAGTCTTCCGGTGCACAGCGTGCTTGCGTGCCACTTGCCCGGGAGACTTTCAATGCCGCCATTCCTGTCGAT
>JAHJUC010000801.1 GCA_018829385.1 Alphaproteobacteria bacterium | reverse complement strand
TTCGTCGGCGTGCGCAAGCGGCGCAACACCCAGTTCGGCATCGTCCAGAGCGATGTGCTGGAATATCTCAAGACCTTCGAGGCCAATGACGCCGAAATCCAGGATGCGGTGCGCGGGGTCAAGATCATGTTCCCGCTTTACAATGAGGAAGTGCATGTGCTGGCGCGCACCGGTCTTGCCGGGATCAGGGATCTCGAGGGCAAGAAGGTTGCCGTCGGGGTCAAGGACAGCGGCACGTTCCTCACAGCCTCGCTGATCCTCGACATCCTGCAGGTCAAGGCGGCCGAGAGGCTGCCGCTCAATCCGGACCAGGCTCTGCCGAAGCTGCAGGCGGGCGAGATCGATGCGTTCTTCTACGTCGCGGGCGCTCCCGCCTCGCTGTTTGCCAAGGCCGATATCGACCCGGACAAATTCCACCTGCTGCCGATCACCGAAGCGCCGCTGCTTGCCACCTACACCAAGACCAGCATTCCGGGCGGGACCTACGGCTTCCAGCAAGCGCCTGTCGATCTCGTCGCGGTCAAGGCGGTGCTGATGACCTATGACTACGATCCGAATAAGAATGCCTATCATCGCGACAGCTGCACCGCGGTATCGGATTTTTCCAGCCTGGTTCTCAACGGCATGGACAAGCTGCGCGAGACCGGCCACCCGAAATGGAAATCGGTCGATCTGACGGCGTTGCCGCCGGGTTGGCAGGTCGGCTCCTGCGTCAAGGCCGGCATGGCGCTGGACTATGTGCCTGCATGTACGAAGGCGGTTGAGACGGCGCCCGCCGACAGCAATGAGGAATATCTCAACTTGCTAAAGCAACGCCTGAAGAACTGACCACAAATATCAGATATAGCTAATAAAAAACCGGCGAGACCATTTCGGTCTCGCCGGTTTTCCAATGATTCCGAGCCGCCAGGGCAGCCCGGTTTCGGTCCATCAGGACGAGTAGTACATGTCGAATTCGACCGGGTGCGGGGTCATTTCAAAACGCATGACTTCCGCCATCTTCAGCTCGATGAAGCTGTCGATCTGGTCGTCGTCGAAGACGCCGCCGGCGGTGAGGAACTTGCGATCCTTGTCGAGGCTTTCGAGCGCTTCACGCAGCGATCCGGCGACGGTCGGGATCTTCTTGAGTTCCTTGGCGGGAAGATCATAGAGGTCCTTGTCCATGGCCTTGCCGGGATGGATCTTGTTCTTGATGCCGTCGATGCCGGCCATCAGCATGGCTGCGAAGGCCAGGTACGGGTTGGCGGTGGGATCGCCGAAGCGGACCTCAACGCGCTTGGACTTCGGCGAGGAGCCGAACGGGATACGGCAGGAGGCCGAACGGTTGCGGGCCGAGTAGGCCAGCAGAACCGGCGCTTCATAGCCCGGAACCAGACGCTTGTAGGAGTTGGTCGACGGGTTCGAGAAGGCGTTGATGGCCTTGGCATGCTTGATGATGCCGCCGATGTAGAACAGGCAGGTTTCCGACAGGCCTGCATATTCGTCGCCAGCGAAGGTCGGCTTGCCGCCCTTCCAGATCGACTGGTGCACGTGCATGCCCGAGCCGTTGTCGCCAAACACCGGCTTCGGCATGAAGGTTGCGGTCTTGCCGTAGGCGTGGGCAACCTGGTGGACGCCGTACTTGTAGATCTGGGTCTTGTCGGCCATGCGGGTCAGGGTGTCGAACACCATGCACAACTCGTGCTGGGCGGACGCCACTTCGTGGTGGTGCTTTTCAACGGTCAGGCCCATTTCGGCGAGAACGGTGAGCATCTCGGAGCGCATGTCCTGGCAGCTGTCGACCGGCGGGACCGGGAAGTAGCCGCCCTTGACGCGCGGACGGTGGCCCATGTTGCCGGTTTCATAGTCGGTGTCGTCGTTGGTCGGCAGTTCGGAGGAGTCGAGCTTGAAGCCGGTGTTGTAGGGATCGGCCTTGTACTTGACGTCGTCGAAGATGAAGAACTCGGGCTCGGGGCCGATATAGACGGTGTCGCCGAGGCCGGATGCCTGCAGGTAGGCTTCAGCCTTCTTGGCCGTGGTGCGCGGGTCGCGGTTATAGGCTTCGCCGGTGATCGGATCGAGAATGTCGCAGAAGATGACCATGGTCGACTGTGCGAAGAACGGGTCCATGTGGCTGGTCGCCGTGTCCGGCATCAGGACCATGTCGGATTCATTGATGGCTTTCCAGCCCTGGATCGAGGAGCCGTCGAACATGACGCCATCGGCGAACAGGTCTTCATCGACGCAGGAAACGTCCATGGTCACGTGTTGCATCTTGCCCTTCGGGTCGGTGAAGCGCAGATCAACAAACTTGACGTCGTTGTCCTTGATTTGCTTGAGGATTTCGGTGGCAGTCGTCATGTTCGATATTCCCTGTTAGTAAATGACGATGGGTGCGCGGCGGCCCGCCGCACACAGTGGTCAGATGGCGTCGTTGCCGGTTTCACCGGTACGGATGCGGATGACTTCCTCGACGTTCGAAACGAAGATCTTGCCGTCGCCGATGCGCCCGGTCTGGGCCGCGTTGCGAATGGCTTCTATAGCTGCTTCAGCCGTCTCGTCCGCCAGGACGATTTCGACTTTCACCTTCGGGAGAAAATCAACGACATATTCCGCGCCGCGATAGAGTTCGGTGTGGCCCTTCTGGCGACCGAAACCCTTGGCCTCGGTGACAGTAATACCCTGCAGGCCGACTTCCTGAAGAGCTTCCTTCACTTCATCAAGCTTGAACGGCTTGATGATCGCTTCGATCTTTTTCATGAGAACCAATTCTCCGCTCTGTCCTGTGAAAGCGGGCAGCTAGACTGACGCCATGTACCCACTCGCGTGTATCAAAGCACACACCGTGCCACTTTGTGAAAAATTATCCCGATACCCGCGAAATTTTTCGATTCGCTGTCAATTTCCCTGGAAATCGGCACCTGGATTGCGCTGATTTGCATGCGCGTCCGCATTTTTTGCACAAATTGCGGCAGATGCATAATATCGCATGGACACAGTGATGATTTTTTGTGCGCCACTATCTGCTCATTATCTGAACTTGATGCATATTATATGTGCAGTTCGGCGTTTCCCGCCGTGATCGGTTTGGTCTCGACCACGCCATCTTGACCGTTGCGCCGGGGCCATGCGACGAACGCTGATGGCGATAAACGACACATTGCTGGTTTCCCCCGCTGCCATGGGCAGGATCGACAGGGCTGCTGCCGAAAGCGGCATCGACAGCTTTGGCCTGATGCAAGCGGCCGGCGGCCATGTGGCAGCTGTCTTCCTGGCCCGTTTTCCCGGCGCCCGGTGTGCCGTCATCCTGTGTGGACCGGGCAACAATGGCGGCGACGGCCATGTCGCCGCCCGGCTGCTTTCGGCGAGTGGCGTCGATGTGGCGCGCTTCGGTCCGGAGCCGAAGCCGGGGGGAGATGCCGCGAGAGCCCGCGCCGCCCATGCCGGCATACTGCATCCGTTCGAGGATTGGCAACCACAGGCCGGCGACGTGATTGTCGACGCGCTTTTTGGCGCGGGGCTCGACCGGCCGGTCGATGCCGATGTCGCCTCTGTGATCGAGCGCGCGCGGCAGGCCGGAACACCGGTGATTGCCGTCGACCTGCCATCGGGGCTTTCGGGCCGGACCGGCGTGCCAACGGGCCCCTGCTTTTCTGCCGACCATACAGTGACATTTGCCGCGCTGAAACCGGGGCATCTGTTGATGCCGGGCAGGGCGCTGTGCGGTGAAATGCATCTCTGCGACATCGGAATCCCGGCGCGGCTGATTGCCAGCGATGAGACCGTCTGGAGAAATCATCGCGGTCTCTACAAGGCGCAGCTGCCGGCCGAAGACCTGTCGCAGCACAAATATGGCCGCGGGCATCTCGGCGTGTTTTCGGGCCCGCTGATTGCCACGGGCGCTGCGCGCCTTTCGGCGATGGCCGGGCTCAGGAGCGGCGCCGGCCTGGTGACGATGGCTTCGGCCCCGAGCGCTGTCATGCTGCAGGCCACCCACCTGACCGCGATCATGCAGCGCGCGATCGGCGATGAGGCGGACCTGGCCGAATGGCTGAAGGACAAGCGTGTATCGGCCTTTGTCATCGGTCCCGGGTTCGGAGATCTCACGAAGGCCCGCATCTACACGGAAGAGCTGGCCCGGACCGGCAAGCCCGTGGTTCTCGACGCGGACGGGCTGACGGCCTTTGCGGCGGATGCGGGGCAGCTGGGCGAGTTGTTTGCGGGCGAGTCACGGCTGGTGATGACGCCGCATGAAGGCGAGTTTCGCAGGCTGTTTGCCGATCTCGCCGAAGACACCGCCCCGTCCAAGATCGACCGTGCCTGCGCTGCCGCGCGCGCCTGCAATGCGGTGGTGGTCTACAAGGGCGCCGACACGGTGATTGCCGCCCCGGATGGCCGGGCGGCGGTCAACGCGGATGCGCCGGCCTGGCTTGCCACCGCCGGATCAGGCGATGTGCTGTCGGGAATCATTGGTGGACTGCTGGCCCAGGGTGTGCCGCCGTTCGAGGCCGCATGCGCCGGAGTGGCGCTCCATAGCGAGGCGGGCACCCGCGCGGGCCGGGGGATGACGGCGGAAGATCTGCCCGCCTGCATCACGCCGTTCTGACGCGGCGCATCCGGGCGTTGCGGCCGGCCTACAAGAGCCGGCTCTTGCGCAGCATGCCGGCGCTGGCCA
>JAHJUC010000800.1 GCA_018829385.1 Alphaproteobacteria bacterium | reverse complement strand
GCCCAGAAGAGCGCGGAGCTTTTCGGGTTCGCCGGTGGCCGCGGCGGCAAGGATCAGTTCGCGCATGCGCCGCGCCGGTTCGGGCAACAGGGCGAGGTCCGTGATGACATCCACCGGAACCTCGTCCTCGACAACCGCCGGCTCGGGGTCAAGCTCTTCCGATTGGGATTGGGGCGTTTCGCGGATGATCGGATCCGGCAGAGGCAGTCCGCCATCTGGGCCGATGGTCGGTTCGTCAAGCGGCGGCAGGGAAGGGCCTTGCTGCACATCGGCGGCGGGCGGCTGGGCCGGCTTGAGTTCGCTCAGAGCCAGCGCCTGCGTGGCGAGAGTGATCATCAACAGCGCGGCCATAGCGGCTGGTCCGACACCTGGACCGCCCGTTGCAATTCGGCGCTTGCGCTTGTCGGCCACGTGGTACTCCGAAAGTCAGCCTATTGAAGAATGCGTTCGGGGGAAAACTCGCCCGCCAGAATGCGTCCCCTCAGCGATTCCACCAGAGCTTCCGCCTGATCCTCACCCAGAGCCCGGACCGTTTCCCGAATGGCGGTAATCATCGCCGCATCGGCGATGATCTCCGGCTCGATGCCGTCGGCGGTGCTTTCGGCCCAGGCGTCATGCTGCAACTCGAGGGCTACCTGGAGCTTTTCCTGGATGATCAGATCATCGAGTTCGTCGGGCGTGTGCGGTGTGGGATGTGTCATGCGGACCAACTTTACTTACTATCTCGTTAACACCCTAGCACGGCTTGCAGCGTTTCGGCACGGGGCAGAGGCGATATCGGTTAACAAAATGTCAATTTCCGTAACGGGCGACAATTTCTGCTATCAGTGTTGCACCTTCGTGACGGTAACGCTCCTCCGCGACGAGGGCGGAGGCGGTGCATGTGGTGTAGACCGAGGCGAAGGCACGAAACCCCCGGTTGTATCCTGCGGTCAGCTGCGCGCGGCGATCCGGCTCGCCAACGGTCTCGCTGTCGAGCAGCGCCTGCATGCTTTCGCGCCAGCCGGGTTCGCCCTCTGAATTGCACAGATTGCGCAGATACTGGATCGAGCCGAGGATTTCAGCCAGCCGCAGCAATCTTGCCTCGTAGGGCGGCGGCGGAAGCTTCGGGGCCGCGATTTCCGCCTCGTCAGTTTCCTGCGCGAAAGCCAGCTGCGGACCAAAGGCCGGCGGCAGAGGCATGAGCAGGGCAAGGATCAGGAGCAGGCGGCGCATCATGACGGCTCCCTTACACCAAGACACGGCCTGATGAAATCCCATGCCAGAGGCGGATGATCATTTGAGAATGGCGGTCTCGGGCAGGAATGCGCGCACGACAAATGCGAATGTCAGCTCGTGCGCAACCGGCTCGCCCTTGCGGGTGACGTTGACGCTTCCGATCTCGCGGCCTTCCTCGATGGCGCTGGTATCGAGCACCGAGCGGACACCGGGGAGCCATTCGATTTTCACGCCATCGCTCTCGAAGGTCTGTTCGCGGCGCAGCCGGTCGAGGGAGATGGCCAGCGGCTCAGGTCCGTCGCGCACGACGACGACATAGGAGAGGGGGGAAATGCCGTCGGGCATCGGACCGCGGTAGAGAAACGGAACGGCGGAGCTGTCATAACCGGCGTAAGGATTGCGGCCATAATCGCGCAGGCCGGGATTGCCGGGCACCAGAACCTCGCCCTCAGGGAAACGCTCGCGAAAGCTCTGCCAGGATTCAAGACGGGACGGAATCACCTTGAGCATCGTGCCTGTCCGGCTGCCTGCGATGGCTTCGCCGGTGAACTGCTGCCACCAGCTTTCGGTTTCGCGGTCATACATGATCAGGTCGGAATTGCGCAGCTTGCCGGTGGTCCCGAAGCTCGTCGCCACGCCCTCGACGGTCCGCTCAAACACGATCGCGGCATTGCAAAGCGGGCAATAGGTGACCGAAATCGGCAGCCCGGCGAGCGTGTCGTTGACGATCTCGTGCCAGATCATGATGCGTAGCGGATAGGCGCGGGCCTGGCCATCGATGGCAACCGACATAACCGGTTCCTTCGCATCGAGACCGGAGGCTTCGGCAACCGGCAGGAAGGACGGGTCATCAATGGGCGGAATGCCATCCCTCGGCGGCCCACCGGACATGACGCTGGCGAAATCGATGCCGGACTTCGAGAAATCGGTTTTCCAGCCTTCGGCCCGCCAGCTGTCCGGGTTGGCGGCGGCACTCATCGCTGAAATCGCCAGAAACAGGCCCCCAACCAGCGCCAGGCTGATGAGGCCGGAGAGCCGGGCGTGCCAGCGGCGAATGGATCTGGGCGGACCGAACCTGTTCATGAGCGGATGATCGGGCAAGCCGGGCTCTAACGCCAATCAAACCGGCTCACATTTGCTTGAGCGGGTTCAGGTGCTTGAGCGGGGTCAGGCCTTGAGGTCGCGGGCGAGCCGGTCGATCTGCTCGACGCCGATCCCGCAACAGCCGCCGACGAGCGTGGCGCCGGCCGCCACCCACGCGCGGGCAAAGCCGAGATAGCCATCGCCGTTGAGCTCGGCCCGCATGCCGGAAAGCCCCTCGTTGGCCTTTTCCTCGTCGGTCTGCTGCTCGAACGCATTGGCGTAGACGCCGATACCGGTGCTGACACCACGATCGCGGAAAACCGACGCGGCGGTGCGGATCGCGGGCTCCATCACTTCGGGCCTGGAGCAATTGAACAAGAGCGCCTGAATGCCGTTTTCCGCGGCCCAGCCGGCCGCCTCTGTCACTGATTCACCCGACCGCAATGCCGGTTCGGAAGCCGCTGCATCCGGACGATCGCTGAGCGTGAAGGAAATCCACAGCGGCTTGCCGGTGTTCTGGATCGCGGTGCGCACGGCTTTGGCTTCGGCGATCAGGCTCAGGGTTTCGCCAAGCCAGACATCGACATGGGGCTCGAGGTTTTCGACCAGAACCTGGAGATAGTCCTGCACCCGCGAAGGATCGAAGTTCTGCGGCTCGTAGGAGCCGAAGATCGGCGGCAGGGAACCGCAGACCAGCACCTTGCGATCGTCATGCGCGTCAGCCGCCTGCCGCGCCAGCTGTCCCGACAGGGCAATCAGCGACGCGCCATCGGAGCGAAACCGGTCCTCGCCGATGTGGAACGGGACCAGGGCATAGCTGTTGGTGGTGATGGCGTCGGCGCCGGCCGCGATGAACTCCGCATGCACCTGGCGCACGATCTCGGGGCTTTCCATCAGCGCCAGCGCCGACCATTCCGGCTGTACCAGCCGCGCGCCGAGCCGCATCAGTTCGCGGCTCATGCCGCCATCGAGGATTGTGATTGGTCCGCTCATCTGGCTTCTCCGCCGTTGTCCTGTCGGCCATGGTCTGGCCTGTGACGATATCGGATTTGCCGTAGTCGGAAATGGCTTCGCAGGCAACATGTCTGCGGCGCCAAGCCGCAAGCGCCTGGCCTACCTCATTCCGTCAGGTGCCGATGCTCGCCGGACGCCAGCATGTCCATGCAGGTGACCATGCTGTCAGGCGTGGGCAGGGAGCGGATCTCGCCGGGCGCAAACCAGCCAATGGCCTTGGCGTCATCGAGTGCCTGCGGCTCGCCGCCCGGATCGTCGGCGAGGAACACGGTCAGGAAAAAATGCGAGGAGATGCGTGCGCCGGGATCGTCGGAACCGAGATCGAAGGTTGCGAAAGCGCGTGGATTGGAGGCCCTCAGCCCGGTCTCCTCTTCGAGTTCGCGCAAGGCGGCGTCCTCCAGTCTTTCACCGGGATCAACCCTTCCGCCGGGGAAGGCATACATGTCCTGCGCTGGCGGATTGGCGCGCAGCACCAGCAGGAACTTTCCATCCCGCTCCAGCGCCACGGAGACCGCCAGCGCCGGCCCGGTGCGGGGTGCGTCATTCCGATCGGTCATTGCCGGTTCTTTTCCCTGGTGTTGTCAGCGATTTGTAATGTGCGGAGTTTTTAACTCGCCGCAACCCCCGAAAGGGTTCATAGCTTTCCGGTGGGGAAGTTCGCCAGCTGCACCCTTGCAAATTCACGGCCGGGACATGGCTTTGTAAAAATATGCATTATATAAGATGTATTGCATCGACCTCCCGCCGGACATGAGAATCGGACTGAGCCATGACACTTCCCCCCGAAACCGACCTGCCGCTCAACATCGTCCGGCATGAAACCGCCGGCGAGCAAGCGCCCCGGCGGCGGTTGCGGTTCCGCAAGCGCTATCTGCTTGTGCTTCTGATCCCGGTGTTCATGTTCTCGGGCGGGGTGATCGGCATGTACTACCAGCCCACCGCCCTGCAGAAGTTCTATGCGCTGACCGGGCTGCAGCCCGGCGGCGGTTCGGCCACGCCGATTGCGCTGCCGCCCGACATGGAGATGCCCAAGGAAATGGCGGCGACCATGCAGGTCACCGATGTCGTCGGACTGGCGCGGCTGATGCCGCGTGGCGACGTGTCGATCGTGGCGCCACCCTATGGCGCGGGCGATGCACGCATTGCCGAGGTGCTGGTCGATATCGGCGACCGGGTCGAGAAGGGCGCGGTGGTGGCGCGGCTCGACAACCAGGGCCAGCTCGAAAGCGCGGTGCTCCTTGCGCGGGCCAATGTCGCGGTGCGCGAAGCGGCGCTGGTGCAGACAAAGACCTCGGTGCAGAATTCAAGGGACGAAGCCCGCGCCGCGCTCGAGCAGGCGCGGAGTTCGCGTGCCGAAGCCGCCGCCGAGCGCGAGCGTGGCAAGGCGCTGTTCGAACGCGGGGTGATCACCCAGGCGTCGCTCGATTCGCTTGCCGCGGCCGAACGCCAGGCGGACCTCGCGGTTGAAAAGGCCGAGGCGACATTGTCGCGCTTTGCCGGCCAGGACACCGACATGCAACCCGACGTCATCGTGGCCGCGCGCAATCTCGATGCAGCAACGGCGGATCTGGCGCGCGCGGAGCAGGACCTGATCCGGTCGGCGGTTCTCGCCCCGATCAGCGGCGTGGTGCTGGATTCGATGGCCAATGCGGGCGAGCGTCCGCCCAATGACGGCATCATGCAGATCGGCGACATCGATCACATGATGGCCGAGGTCGAGGTCTACCAGGACCGGATCGCCAATGTCGCGATCGGCCAGCCGGTGGAACTGGCGGCGGTCGCCATCGGCCAGACCCTGCAGGGCCGGGTCCAATCGATCGGCCTGACCGTCGGACGCCAGGGGCTGCTGTCGGACGACACCGCGGCCAATACCGATGCGCGGGTGATCAAGGTGATGGTCGAACTCGACGAAGCGTCCTCGAAAGTGGCGGCGCGCTACACCAATCTCGAGGTGATCGCCCGCATCGACACCCGCACCGCAGCCACTGCCGCCAAGAGCAACCCATGAGCCGGCTGCTGCAATGGCTGTTCGGGCGGTTGCCGATCGGCTGGCTGCAGCTGACCCACAGCCGCACGCGGTTCGCCGCGGCCATCGCCGGCGTCGCCTTCGCCAATGTGCTGGTTTTCGTGCAGCTCGGCATCATGAACTCGATGGCGACGGCGACGCTCAAGCCCTACGAATTCTTCACCGCCGACATCATGATCTCGGCCTCGGACGCCAATTCGATGACCGAGGGCGGCAATGTCGCGCGGCAATGGCTGTTCCAGGCGCAGGCCGATCCGGAAGTGACGCTCGGCACCGGCATCTTCGTCGGCAATACCAGCTGGCCGCGCCCGACCAAGACGCTGGGGCTGACCAGTTTCGGCATCGATCCGACGCTGCCGGATTTCCTGAGCCCGGTGCTCAAGCCCAAGCTCGCGACGTTGCAGCTCAAGGATTCCGCCATTCTGGACATGGCCACCCGCGGCCTGCCGCGCGACGAGGCCGCGGCGATCCGTCCGCAGACGCCGGCGTCCTTCGAGGTGACCGGCAAGACGGTGACGCTCTACGACACGTTCCAGGGCGGCGGCGGCTTTGGCGGCGACGGCTACATGATCATGTCGGACCAGACCTTCCTGTCGCTGTTTCCGGCGCGCAGTTCGGCGGCGCCCGACCATATCCTGCTCCAGGTGACGCCGGGAGCCGATCCGGACGCGGTGGCGGGACGGCTGCGCGAGCTGATCTCCGACAAGTCGCTGCGCATCCGCTCCTACGCCCAGGCCAAGGCCG
>JAHJUC010000799.1 GCA_018829385.1 Alphaproteobacteria bacterium | reverse complement strand
CGGCGGCGCCGCACTGCATATCATGCGCCCTCTGGACATGGTTTCGGCCGCGCGGTTCATTCGCGCCAACGAGATCACGACATGGCTGTCGGTTCCCTCGGTCGTTGCCCTGATGCGCCAGGCGGGAGGGCTTGAGGCCGGTAGCCTGCCGTCGCTTCGCCTGACCTGGTTCTGCGGCGAGCCGCTGTCCGTGCAGGCGGTGCGCGACTGGTCGGCTGCAGCGCCCAACAGCGTGATCGAGAATTTCTACGGACCGACCGAGATCACCGTCGCTGTCCTTCGGCAGCGCTGGGACGGCGAAGGGCCGGTCACAAGAGAACGCGGCATTGTCGCCATCGGCCAGCCAATTGACGGGGTCTCCGCGACGATCGTCGATACCGCCGGCAATCCGGTTCCGGATGGAATTCCCGGGGAAATCGTTCTGGCGGCCGAACAATGCTCGCAAGGCTACTTCAAGCTGCCCGAGCTGACGGCGGAAAAATTCCGCACGTTCGGCGGCAAGCCGGGCTATCTGACCGGCGACCGCGGCTACAAGGATCCTGACGGCGTCTTCCACCACCTCGGGCGGCTCGACAACCAGATCAAGTTCAAGGGCCACCGGATCGAGCTTGAAGAGATCGACGCCCGCCTGCGAGAAGCCGCGGAAGCGGAACTGGTGGGAACGGTGACCTGGCCGATGACCGGCGATGTGGTGGGCGGCCTGGCTGCCTTCTACAAGTCCGGCACGGTGGAGCCCGAGCAGGTGAGGGCAAGACTGCGCCAGTTGCTGCCCGCCTACATGGTGCCCGATCATCTCGAGGCCATTGCCGACATGCCGCTCAGCAGCAACGGCAAGGTGGACCGCAAGGCGCTTGTGGCGATGCTCGACAACCGTGACCAGGCGAGGGCTGCAAGCTGATGACTTTGCTATCCACTGCCATCCCGGGACACCGTCAGGCCTCCCGGTTCAACCCCTTTGAGTGGCGCCGCCGGTGGCTGACGATCGACAGCAACGATGCGGTCATTGCCTGGGCGCAGACATTGCCCGGCCAGACGGTTCTGCATGTGGTGCTGCTGGCAACGCTGCTGCTGATTCCGATCCTCAGGACAAGCCACGTCGCGCTGATGACCGTCGCGCTCGGACTGTGCTGGGCGTTCCCGCACCGCAGGCTCCTCGTGCTGACCGTCACCGGCCTCACCTATTTCCTGCTGCGGCCCTTCAAGATGGGCCCGCATTACGACTATTTCGAACAGGTTGCGGCTCCGCTGATCCCCTTGCTTCCGGCTGCCCTGATCTCGGTGCCGTTCGGGGTGCTGTTTCTGGTCTTCGCCGTCGCCATGGTGCGAAATCAAGACCGCAAGCTTCTGGTTTTTGCCAGCAACCGCCCGCTCCTGTTCATGTTCCTGATCGGCTGCGGTCTTGCAGCCGCCACCCTCCTCCTGCCGCGCGAACATGGACTGTTCGCCCCGGTCTGGATCGCTCTGGCCTATCTGACGTCGAGCTTCTTCTTTCTCGGCTACGTGCTGCTCGATAACCGCTCGAAGACCAAGGTCCCGGTCCAAGCCCAAATGGGCTTCATGCGCCCGTTCTGGGCCGGCTTCGCGCCGCCGATGAAAGGACCGGCCTTCATCCTCAAGGCGGAAGCGAAGTCGGACGCCGACCTGGCCGTCTCCCGGCTCAAGGGCGTGAAGCTGGCGGTCTGGGCGCTCATCCTGTTCCTTGTCTGGGAATGGGTGTTCAATCGCCTGATCCATGCACAGTGGGCATTCCCGCGCCTTGATGATCTGATTGCCGCTTCGGCAGCGGGCGCACAGGCGCCGCTTGCCATGCGCTGGGGCGCGGTCGCGGTCGAGTTCATGGCAATGGTGATCTACATGGGCGCCGCCATTCATGCGCTTGTTGCGGTGGTCCGCGTTGCCGGTTTCTGCATTCCGCGCGGCATGGTCCGCCCGCTCAGCTCGCGCACGATTGCCGAGTTCTGGGGCCGCTACCTGTTCTATTTCAAGGAAATTCTGGTCGATTTCTTCTTCTATCCGACATTCCGCCGCTATTTCAAGAATCACCCCCGTCTCCGGATGGCGTTCGCGACCTTCGCGGCGGCCTTCGTCGGCAACGTGCTGTTCGATTTCATGCACACCATCCCCTCGGTCGCCTTCGAGGGATCGGAGCGCTACCTGAACGGCCTTATCAGCTACTGTGTCTATGCCGGCGTTCTGACCGCAGGCATCATCTGGTCGCAACTGGCCCAATCAGCGCCTCGCAAGGAAGATGGATTTGTCCGCTACAGCCTCCTTCCCCGCGCTCAGGTCATCTTGTTTTTCGCCCTGCTGCAGGTGATCGACGATTCAAGCGCAACCGTGCTGATCGGCGACCGCCTGAGCTATCTGACCGGACTATTCGGAGTGAGCATATGAACAACGAGAAACTCGACAGCCTTCGGCAAAACATTAGTGACATGCTCGTAAGGCGCGGCCAGTCGCCGCATTTCGCCGATGACGAATCCCTGTTTGACAGCGGCCGCCTGGATTCCGCCTCCGCAGTCAATCTACTGCTTGAGCTGGAAACGATCTTCGGCGTGGATCTCGCCGACCCGGACTTCGACATTTCGCAGATCGACAGCTTTGCAGAGATTACAAGGCTCGCTCAAAGCCAGGGCTGAGCAGGCAACCGGGAGCACCGCCTCCCGACTCAGGCCCTGCCCGGATCGTTGGCGCGGATGTCGACCTGATCATGCCTTGTCGCGACGCCCCCGCGCCAGCACCCCGCCGGTGGCCGGTTCGCGCACGCCGGTGGTTCCGGGATAGGTCAGCGGCAGGCCGGCAAGCGAGCGCACCGCCAGCCAGGCCCAGGCTTCGGCCTCCATCGAATCTCCATTCAGGCCGGCCTCTTCGGCAATGATCACCTGACCGGTGTGCCGGGTCGCCACCGTCAGGTCCTCGACAATCAGCCGGTTGTGGCGGCCGCCGCCGGTCAGGATCCACAGTTTCGGCTTTTCCGGCAGGTGCGTCTGCGCCTTGGCGATCGCCGCAGCTGTCACGAAGGCAAGCGTGCGCGCGCCGTCTTCCAGCCCTGCCTCGCTGTCGTCCGGCAGTTGAAAATCGTTGCGGTCGAGCGACACGCGCTCGCTGGCGGTGAAGAACGGCGACGACAGGTAGCGGTTGGCAAGCCCGGAAAGAACCCGTCCCTCCGAGGCGATGGCGCCGCCCGCATCGTAGGGAATGCCGGCATGCCGCGCCACCCACTGGTCGATCAGGGTATTGCCCGGACCGCTGTCGAAGGCGCGCAGATCCGCATCCGGCCCGATATAGGTGATGTTGGAAATGCCG
>JAHJUC010000798.1 GCA_018829385.1 Alphaproteobacteria bacterium | reverse complement strand
TTGACGTGGCCGTCGCCGTCGCCATCGACACCGTATTCGATGATGTCCCTGGGCAGCATCTGCACCTGGCCGATCTCGCCGGCCCAGGCGCCGGTGGTGCCGTTCGGATCGAGATCGCCATGGCCGACCATTTCGACGGCGGCGAGAAGCTGCGGGCGGAACAGTTCGGGCCGGCGGCAGTCATGGGCGAGCGTGGCGAGCGCGTTCATGGTGTTGAAATCGCCCTGAACCGCGCCGAAATCGGTCTCCAGTCCCCAGAAGGCGGTGATGACGGCGGCGGGTACGCCATATTCGGCTTCGGCGCGGGCGAAGGTGTTGGCGTATTGCTGCATCTTTTTCGCGCCGACCTGCATGCGGTTGGCGCTGACCGAGCGCTTGGAGAACTGCAGGAAGGTCTGGCGGAACACGCCCTGGGCGCGGTCGCGCGACAGCACCTTGTTGTCGATCGAGGCATTGCGCAGCGCGCGGGTCGCGACCTCGCCGCTGACGCCCTTGGCCATCGCCTCGGCTTTGACGCCTTCGAGGAACTGGGCGAAATTGCCGCCGCAGGCGGGCGCCTGGGCCATTGCCGGGGTGGCCGCGAGGCTTGCGAGAACAAGGGCTAGGGGAAGCTTCGATGTCATGATGGCGTCAACTCCTGATGGGGTGGCGAACGGACCGCAGATTTGTGGCGATGATGAGGTGATTTTCGAGATGCTTCAAGCTTCTCACGGCCCCCAAAGCGCAGGTTGCATCCAGACGTCCGGGAGCTGGAGCTTTCCGTGAACTGGTGGCGGGGCCGATCCCAGGCCGAGCGATTGCCAGGCATCGCGGTGCTCTTCCGGGAGAGGATAGGGCGGGGCGACGCCGGTTTCCGTTCTGAAGCCGCTGCGCCCGTAATAGGCGGGATCGCCGAGCACATAGACATGGGTCACGCCGTCCCGCTCCAGCCGGCTCAGCCCTTCGCGGATCAGCGCCGAGCCGATTCCCTTGCGCTGCAATTCGGGCGCAACGCCGAGCGGGGCAAGAAGGGCGGCCCTGGCGTCACTGCCGGTAATTGCGCAAAGGGTGAAAAGAATATGGCCGGCCATCGCATCGCCGGCTTCGGCAACCAGCGAGAGGATGCCGGGTTCTTCCGCGAGCAGTTGCCGGACCAGCGGCAGCAGATCCTCCTCCGGGAAGGCCGCCGGATAGAGCTTCTCGATCGAAGCAAGGTCATCGGGGCGACTCTGACGGATTTCCACGTTGTGCATGCGGACTTCGATGCCTGGCTGTTGCGACGGGCTCACACCATACCCCGCAAAGGCGCGCGGCGAAACACGCTCCTGTTCACCGCGCGTATTTCCGCAGCCAGGCTTCCCACTGGCTTTTTGTCCCGGCGAAGGCGTTGATGTCGGTGTCGCCCTTGATGCCGGGCATCATGCCGGTGCCGGTGTATTGCCAGAAGGTCCAGGGATGGTCGGGATAGATGTCCTGCGGATGGGCGGCGACCGAGCGGAGCCAGAACTGGTAGTTCTGGAAATGGCCGTCGAGGTTCTCGCGGTGGAAATCGACCGGGGTGTAGATGATCGGGCGCTTGCCGTAATGGCGGCCGACCATGTCCATCCAGACCTTCATCTCGATGCGCACGGTTTCGGGATCCGGCCTAGTCGTGCAGGTCTTGGAGGCATGGTTCCACTCGACATCGAGCACGGGCGGCATCTGCACCGATTCCCGCGGCACGTTGGCGATGAACCACTCGGCCTGCTCGCGCGCCGGGCGGCAGAAATAGTAGAAATGGTAGGGCGCGTGCGGGATGCCGGCGGCGCGGGCGCCGCGCCAGTATTCGGGAAAGCGGCTGTCATTGTGGTCGCCGCCTTCGGTCGCCTTGATGAAAACGAAGGCGGCACCGGCGCGGCGGACCTCGTTCCAGTCGATATCGCCCTGCCACTTGGAGACATCGATGCCGTGGACCGGGTAACGGTCCGGGTGATGCTTGCCGAAATCGACCGGCTTGCGGTCGCCGTAGCGGCCGTTGCCGGGAGGGTCGAGCTTCTTGACGTCCGGCCTGGCCGATTGCGCCGCCGGCTTGCCGGCGCCCCCTATCGGCTGCAGCCCGTCTTCGAGACTGGTCGAACTGCAACCGGACAGGCCGGTGGCAGCTGCCAGGAGCAGCGCCGCCAGGACAGGCAGCGCACCCGATCCGGATCTTGCCCGCTGCGACAGCCTGTGCCGCAACGGAAAACTAAGCGTTGATAGCGTTAATACTGTCTTACGGCTGCGCATAAAGGGGCCTTCTGGAGAAAAGTTGTTTTATATCAGCAATTTAGCTGATCCTGATCGGCGGTCGCAGTCCGTCCGCGACGCCGCCGCGGCAGAACTCTTCCTCTGTTTACTGACAAAAGCTTAAATTTTGAAAAATGCCGTCAATGCGGTGTTTACCACGGCAGTTCCGCGGTGACTTTTTGTTAAGTTCTGACGGTGCATCTGGTCTTCGGAACAGGAGACTTTGGCATGA
>JAHJUC010000129.1 GCA_018829385.1 Alphaproteobacteria bacterium | reverse complement strand
GACGTAAGGGTTGCGCGTCACTTCATTGCCGATCAGCCCGCTATCGGCATCGCGGACATTGAACACGTTCCACAATTGCGCCAGCGCCAGCGTCAGGAACGCCACGGTGACGGCGGGCCCCGATTCGAGCCGAAGCCAGAACAGCGCCAGCAGGAAGGCTGCGAGCGTGGCAAGCGTGATCGCCCCGCCCAGCACGCCGATGAGCCACCAGCGCGGCCGGTCGACGATCTGCTCCTTCGGGTCGCGCGGCGGTCGCGCCATCACATGCGCGTCGCCGCGCCCCAGCCCGAGCGCAAAGGCGGGGAAGACATCGGTGACGAGGTTCAAAAACAGGATCTGCAGCGGCAAGAGCGGCGCCGGCAGGCCGACGCCGACGGCAAGGCCCACGACCAGTACTTCGCTGACATTGCACGACATCAGATAGACCACGAACTTGCGGATGTTGTCGAAGATCGCCCTGCCCTGCCGCATGGCGGCGATGATGGTGGCGAACTTGTCGTCGCGCAGCACCATGTGGGCCGCGTCCTGGGCAACCTGGGTGCCGCGCCGCCCCATGGCGATGCCGATATCGGCCTTCTTCAGCGCCGGCGCGTCGTTGACGCCGTCGCCGGTCATGGCGACGACCTCGCCGGCCTTCTGGTAGATCGAGACGAGGCTGAGCTTGGTTTCCGGCGCCACGCGGGCAAACACGTCGGCCGAGAGGATGCGGTCGCGCATTTCCTCGCTGATCCGGTCCGGGTCGATGCCGGCAAGCTCGCTGCCTTCGATGACGCTGAGCTCGCCGTCCCCCAGCCCGGCCTGGCGGGCGATGGTTGCGGCGGTGACGGCGTGATCGCCGGTCATCATCACCACCCTGACGCCGGCCGCCCGGCTCGCCGCGATCGCGGCGGGCACGTCGTCGCGAACCGGATCGAGCAGGCAGACGAGCCCGATGAGCATCAGCCCGGCATAGGGATCGGCGTCGTCGCGGCCGTCCCGCTTCATCGCCAGCCCGAGCAGCCGCAATCCCTCGCCAGCCGCCTCCGCGCTACGCTCTTTCCAGTCCTGCCGCGTCGCATCATCAAGCGGCCGCGGCCCCTCCGGCCCGAGAATCTCATCGGCACTGTCGATAATGGCCTCGGGGGCGCCCTTGACGGCGACAACAAACCCCTCGCCATCGCCGTGAACAGTCGCCATCATCTTGGCGGCGGGATCGAAGGCATGTTCGCGGATTTCCGGATAATCGCTTGTCAGCTGCCTGCGCGTGACCCCGCTCTCCGCCGCCACCGACAGCAGGGCGAGCTCCATCGGATCGCCGGCGCGGCCATCCGCCTTGCCGTCGCCCAGTTCGGCGCCGTTGCACAGCACGCCGATCCTGAGCGCCCAGCCCAGCGGCTCGTCGGAGGCCGGTTCGGGACGGTCGCCGTTGAGCTCGACATCGCCACCATCGAGCAGGTAGCGCACCGCCGTCATCCGGTTTTCGGTCAGCGTTCCGGTCTTGTCGGTGAGGATAATCGTGGTCGCTCCCAGCGTCTCGACCGAGGACAGCCGGGTGATCACCGCGTTGCGCCGGGCCATCCGCCACATGCCGCGCGCCAGGCTGAGCGTGGCGACCACCGGCAGCCCTTCCGGCACGGCGGCCACCGCCAGCGCCACGCCGGTCTGGATCATCGCAACCACGTCGTGCCCGCGCAGGATGCCGGCGCCGATGGTCAGCGCCGCGAGCCCGAAGGTGAGCCAGACCAGCCGGTGGCCGAGCCGGTCGAGCCGCTTCTCCAGCGGCGCAACCTCGCTGTCGGCGGCCTGCGTCAGCGCGCTGATGCGGCCGATCTCGGTGGCCATGCCGGTGGCGACGACCAGCCCCTCGCCCGTACCTTGCGTGATCGCCGTGCCCTTGAACGCCATGCCCGTGCGGTCTCCCGGCACGGCATCGGCACCGACTGCGCCGGTGGATTTCGTCACGGCAAGCGATTCTCCGGTCAGCACCGATTCATCGGCCTGCAGGTTCGAGGCCTGGCTGATCCTCAGATCGGCGGTGATGATGTCGCCGGCTTCGAGGATGACCACGTCGCCGGGCACCAGCTCGTGCGCGTCGATCATCCGCTCCCGCCCGGCCCGGCGGACGCGGGTTTTCACCTCGGCCAGGCGGATCAGGGCTTCCATCGACCGCGCAGCCCGGACCTCGGTGGTAAAGCCGATCGCTCCATTGATCATGAGCACGACGAGAATTGCTGCGCCTTCGGCGATATCGTCCATCGCGAACGACAGCGCCGCCGCCGCGCCCAGAAGCCAGACGATGATGCTGTTGAACTGGTGGACCAGGATCGCCAGTGCGCTCTTGGGTTTCTGGCGGAGCAGCTCGTTGGCCCCGTAGGCCTTGCGTCGCGCATGCACGTCGGCCCCGTCGAGCCCAGCGGCGGGGTCGGTCTGAAGCCAGGCTGCGACATCGCCGACCGAAAGCGCATGCGGGTTCTCTGGCCGGCCTCTTGTCACGTCGATGTCAGCCTTTGGAACGGAATTGGTTCACTCACCGGATGCGGAAAGTACCACGATGGGCAGACAGAACCACAAAAACAGGCACGTCAGCATGACCGAGATCAAACTCAAGCCAATCGAAGACAGGCAACTTACGGCTTGCCTTTCTCCCACACCACCTCCTGGCCGTAGAGCGGTACGGTGGAGATCGCCATCTTGGCGGAGCCGTCCTGCACCTGCTGCGAGTTGACCAGGTAGATCAGCGTGTCGTTTTTCTTGTCGTAGATCCGGTTGACCACCAGCGACTTCCAGATCAGCGAGCGCGAT
>JAHJUC010000797.1 GCA_018829385.1 Alphaproteobacteria bacterium | reverse complement strand
CCCGCCGCCCTTCTGTCCGCCGCGGCTGCTCTCGACCAGCGGCGCAACGAACGCGGCATTCATATCCTCCACCAGCATCCAGGCCCGCTTGTAACTCATCTTCATGCGCCGGCCTGCAGCCGAGATCGAGCCTTCCTCGGCGATGCCCTGCAACAGATCGGCCTTGCCGGGTCCCAGGATCAGGCCGTTGTCAAAGGTCAGCCGCAGCCGCAATTTGGGTGCCATCAAATCATCCTCCCTGGCTCGCCCCGGAACATGACCACAAACGTCCGGCGAGACAAGGCGCCAACGCCGCCATGGGCCGGAACGCAAATGCCGGAAGCAGGCTACCCCGCTTCCGGCCCAGTTTCCGGCATTGTCGTGTTCATCGCGAAAGTAGCGTGATCAGGATCCTAACCGAACATGTCGGCGGTAATCCCCGCATACCAGCCGACCGATTCCTCGTAATTGGCCTTGCGCAGCGCGGCATCCTCGCCGGTCTGGCTGACAAAGCCCTGAACCGAAGCGATCTTGCCGTCACCGGGAGCATACTGCGCGCCGACCTTGATGTTGTCGTCCGTCTCGATCAGGCTCCAGCAGGTGTTGGCGTATTTGGCCGGGAACACCTTCGACCCGACCAGATCGCCACGCACATTCATCGCTGCGACCTTGGCCTGGCTGTTGGCGGAGAACCCGGACTTCGGCATGTCGCCGGCGATGCAGGCGTCGCCGATGACAAAAACCGATTCATCCATGGTCGAACGCATGCTTTCAGCATCGATCGGGCAGAAGCCGCTATCATTGGTCAGACCGGCAGCGGCAGCGATGGCGCCGGCCTTTTGCGCCGGAATGATATTGAGCAGCGCGCCCTTGAACGTATCGAGATCGGTTTCAACGGTCCCGGCATTGACATCAACGTTGGAAATGCCGCCATGCACGTCGGGACCATACCATTCGATCATGCCCGGATAGTGCTTTTCCCAGCCTTCCTGGAAGACGCCCTGCTTGGAGAACTTGTCCTTGGGGTCGAGGATGATGACCTTGGAATCGGTCAGCCCCTTGGACTTGAGCACATGGGCCATCATCGACGCACGCTCATAGGGCCCGGGCGGGCAGCGATAGGGATTGGGCGGCGCCACCATCACGATCTGCTGACCATTTTCGATGGCGTCGAGCTTGGCCTTGAGGATTTTGGTCTGCTCTCCCGCCTTCCAGGCATGCGGTGCGATCTCCGACAATTCCTCCGAGTATCCCTCAACCGAATCCCAGATCAGATCGATGCCCGGAGAAACCACCAGACGGTCATAGGGGATGGTTGACCCGTCCGCCATTGTCACCGTCTTGGCGGCACGGTCGACACTGCTGGCGCGTCCCGTTACCTTGGTGATGCCGTAGCTCGATTGCAGCGTGTCGTAACTATGGGTGATCGATTCAAAGCTCCGATAGCCGCCAACATAGAGATTTGAGAAGAAGCAGGTGGTGAACATCTCAGAATCGTCGATCAGCGTAACATCGATGGCGCCGTCGGAATCCTTGGCGATGTAGCGCGCGGCAGTCGCGCCGCCAGCGCCGCCGCCGATGACGACCACGCGGGGTTTGCCCTGCGCGCGCAAATAGGTGGGCAACGTGAGTGCGGCCGCACTCGCACCGGCGTATAGTCCGAATTGGCGTCTGGTCAGGCGTGTCATTGTTTCCTCCCGGTTGCAGTTTGCAGATTGCAGTTTGCAGTCTATTGCGGATCAAGTGAACTGAAATAAGCAGCCAGCGCCGCAATCTCGTCGTTGGAGAGATTGGCGACGCGCAGCTTCATGACTTCATTGGAGCGTACATTGGTTCGATATTCAAACATCGACTTGACGAAGTAGTCCTTTGGCAATCCGACGATGGACGGAATGCCGTCGGCGTGACCGGTGGCCTGATGGCAGGTCACACATTCGCCGGCAAGATACTCGCCATATTCCGGATCGCCCTCCATCTGCAGCACGATGTCGGCAAAGCCGCGCACCAGCCCGTCGGTCGATGCCTCGCCCGACACCGGGTCTGCAGCCGGGGTTTGTTGGGTGGCGGTCTCAAGCCATGAGACAAGCGCCGCGCGCTCCGCAGCGTCCGGCATGCCGCGAAACGACATCCGGTTGCCCTTGATGAAATCGCGCGGCCTCTCGAGATACTGGTCAAGAGCCTCCGCATCCCAGACAAGGCCCGCCTCGCCCGCCGCGCGCATGCTCTCGGAGTAGCGGAAACCCTCCAGCCCGCCCGCCTTGCGCCCGAACAGTCCGTCCAGGTGCGGACCGACCCTGTGCTTGGCGCCCGCACCGATCTCGTGACAGGCCGCGCACGGCTTGAACAGTGCATCCGCCTCCTCCGCCCGCGCCGGACCGGAGAATACGGATGCGGTCAGAAATCCAACAAAAATGGCAGGCACCAGACTGCACAAAATTCCAGTTTGCGCGGGGTGCCTGCCAGTT
>JAHJUC010000796.1 GCA_018829385.1 Alphaproteobacteria bacterium | reverse complement strand
CTGGCGCCCGGATTTCTCCTTGCCGGGATGCCGCCGCTCGATCAGCCCGGAGATCACCGCGCAGGCCCGGAAGGTCCGCTTGAGCATCCAGGATTCGTTCAGCCACGCGTCGAGATCATCGCCCAGCATGTCTTCGTCAAACAGCTCGCCGAGATCGAGCCGGCGATCGGATACCATCGCGCCCATGTCCTCGAGCCCCCAGACGGCGAGCGAATAATCCGTGGCGACGAAACCGAGCGGCTGCGCGCGCATGCGCTCGAGCCGGCGCGTCAGCAGCATACCCAGGGTCTGGTGCGCGATCCTGCCTTCGAAGGGATAGAGCACCATGAAGAACCGTTCCGCACGCGGAAACGTCTCGATCAGCAGGCTGTCGCGGGCTGGAAGCTGCGAAACCTGCTGCTGCATCCTGAGCCAGTCCGACACCTGGTCGGGCAGCGAGCTCCATGTTGACGGATCGGCGATCATCGCCCGGACACTGTCGGCGAGATAGGTCGAGAGCGGAAACTTGCCGCCGGCATAGGCCGGCACCTTCGGATCCTGGTCCCAGGCCTTTGAGACCAGGCACTCGTTCTCGCGGATGCCCTCGAACCTGAGGATCTTGCCGGAAAACAGGAAGGTGTCGCCCGGCGCCAGTGTCTCGAGGAAATACTCCTCCACCTTGCCCAGCGGCGGCCCGCCGCGGCCCGACAACGTGCCGTTCTTGCGGCTGGTCATCCGCACATTGAGCATCGGCGCCTCGATGATGGTGCCGATATTGAGCCGGTACTGCTGCGCCACCTGCGGATTTGAGATCCGCCACAACCCGTCCGCGCGCTTGCGGATCCGCGCGTAACGTTCGTAGCTCTTGAGCGCATAGCCGCCGGTGGCGACGAATTCGATCACCTTGTCGAAGGTCTCCCGATCAAGGCCCGAATAGGGCGAGGCGCTGGACACCTCCGCATAGAGATCATCCGCATCGAAGGGAGCCGCCGCCGCCATGCCGAGCACATGCTGGGCCAGCACGTCGAGCCCGCCTTCGCCGCCGGGCGGCGTGTCCTGCGCGCCGACATAATTGGCGTCGATCGCCGCCTGGCATTCCAGCACCTCGAAGCGGTTTGCCGGCGTCAGGATCGCCCGGCTCGGCTCGTCCATGCGGTGGTTGGCCCGCCCGATCCGCTGCGCCAGCCGGCTCGCGCCCTTGGGCGCGCCGACATGCACCACGAGATCGACATCGCCCCAGTCGATCCCCAGGTCCAGGGTCGAGGTGGCGACCACGGCTCTGAGCTCGTTGCGCCCCATTGCCGCTTCCACCCGCCGTCGCTGCGCCGCATCCAGCGAGCCGTGATGCAGCGCGATCGGCAGGCTGTCGTCATTGATCCGCCACAACTCCTGGAACAGAAGTTCCGCCTGGCTCCTTGTGTTGACGAAGATCAGCGTGGTGCGGTGATCCTTGATGGTCTGGTAGATGTCGGGAATGGCGTAGCGCGCCGAGTGCCCGGACCAGGGAATGCGTTCTTCGCTCTCGAGAATGGTGATGATCGGGCTGGCCCCGCCGGCCACCATGATCCGCCCCGCGAGCTCGTCGGTCTCGCGTGATTGCGGCACCAGCCAGCGCTGCAGTTCCTCCGGATTCGCCACCGTCGCCGACAGGCCGATTGTGCGCAGGCCCGGCGCCAGCTTGCGCAGCCGGGCGAGTGCCAGCGAGAGCAAATGCCCGCGTTTTGAGGCGATCAGCGAGTGAAGCTCGTCGAAGATCACATAGCGCAGGCCGGAGAACAGCCGCTCGGCATGGGCATTGGCGATCAGCAGCGACACCTGCTCGGGCGTGGTCAGGAGGATATCGGGCGGATCGGCGCGCTGGCGGGCGCGCTTGGATTGCGGCGTATCGCCGGTCCGGTTCTCGATCCTGACCGGCAGGCCCATTTCCTCGACCGGGCGCGCCAGGTTGCGCTCGATATCGACGGCCAGCGCCTTGAGCGGGGAGACATAGAGAGTATGCAGTGACCGCGCTCCGGCGGAGCCCGGCTTGGGTTTGCCGCGGGCGGCGAGTTCCGTCAGGCTCGGCAGGAAGCCCGCCAGCGTCTTGCCGGCGCCGGTGGGCGCGATCAGCAGCATCGACCGCCCGGCTGCGGTTTCGGCGAGAAGTTCCAGCTGGTGCGCGCGCGGCTGCCAGCCGCGGCTGGCGAACCAGCCGAGGAAGGGCTCGGGCAGTGCAAAGCCCGGATTGTCGGTGGCTGGCGCAGATTCGGCTTTCACGACGGTCAATGTAGTGCAGCCCTGTTGCCAGTCCAAGCCGCGTCTTGACGATCGGTGCGGGAGGTTGCCGCGGCGCGACAGCGAACACGTGCCTTCAGGTTCATGGCCGTTATCGCTGTCTGTGGATGCGGCTCCCGCCGCGGGAGCCCGCCAGTCACCAATGATTGGTTTCAGTTGAGAACGATCACCGGCGGATCGATCGGCGATGCCGAGGCCTGTTGGCTGGTGGCGGCTGCACCCGACCGTTTGCGGGCGACAATGAGGAAACCCGAAATGCTGCCGGCCCCGTCCCGCCGGATGGTCTCGCGCGACAGTTTCTGTACATCAAGGCCATGCCGGTCGAGCAGTTGCCGGACATACCTCTCGCCATGGCAATAGCGCAGCGAGGCCTGCAGCAGCCAGTCGCAATCCTCGGCGCCAGCTTCGAGCGAGAAAGCCATCAGTCCACCATCCGCGATCAGGCTTGTG
>JAHJUC010000795.1 GCA_018829385.1 Alphaproteobacteria bacterium | reverse complement strand
TGGCCGTGCTGGTGAGCGAGCCGCAGCGGGCCCGTGCCCAGATCCTGCTCGCCGCGGCGCATCAGTTCGAGGACGGCGACGCCCAGCACTGGTGGCATCCGCCTTTGGGGCGCGGCGTGCGCACGCATTGTTCGGACGACTTCATCTGGCTCGCCTTTGTCACCGCTCGCTATATCGAGGTGACGGGCGACGATGCGATTCTTTCCGAAGCCGTGCCTTTCCTCAAGGCGCCGCCGCTGAAGCCGGACGAACCCGACCGCTATGCGCTGTTCGACCAGGGCTTGACAGCCACGCTGCTCGAGCATTGCAAGCGGGCGCTCGACCGCATGAGGAAGACCGGCGCGCATGGATTGCCTCTGATCGGCACCGGCGACTGGAACGACGGCATGGACCGGGTTGGTGACGAGGGGCGCGGCGAAAGCGTCTGGCTGGCCTGGTTCCAGATCGCAACGATCAGGCGATTCGCGCCGCTTCTGGAAAAGCACGGCGACAAACAATATTCGGCCGAGCTGACAGCCTATGCCGACAACCTTGCGCAAGCGGTCGATGCAAGCGCCTGGGATGGCAACTGGTATGTCAGGGCCTTTGACGATGAAGGCATGCCGTGGGGCTCGCACAGGAATGACGAATGCCAGATCGATTCCATTGCCCAATCCTGGTCCGTCATTTCGGGTGCCGCGCCCAAGGAGCGCGCAACGACCGCCATGGCGTCGGCCAGCGCCCGGCTGGTGCATCCGGACACGCGGCTTGTACAGCTACTCGATCCGCCCTTTCACGACACTCCGCGCGATCCGGGCTATATCCGGGCCTACCCGCCCGGGATCCGCGAAAACGGTGGGCAGTATACCCATTCGGCTGCCTGGTTCGGCCATGCGCTGGCCGGGCTCGGCGACGGCGACGGGGCCTTGCAGGTGTTCGATATCATCAGCCCCATCCGCCGCACGAAGAACGCCGGCGGCGCCCGCCACTACGCGCGCGAGCCCTATGTCCTGCCCGGCGACGTGTACGGTCCGGGCCAGAATCTCGGGCTCGGTGGCTGGTCCTGGTACACCGGAGCCGCCAGCTGGACCTGGCAACTTGGCGTCGAGGCAATCCTCGGCCTGCGGGTCATAAACGGACATCTGGCGATTGAGCCCTGCCTGCCGCGGCAATGGGGTGGCTTCACGGCAACCGTGCGAACCGAAAAGGGCAGAATCGAGGTCTCGGTAGAGAACCCGGAGCGGCTCGGCCACGGCGAAATCCGGCTCAGCGTGGATGGCCGCCCACTCGAGAAACCTGCACCTGTCCCGTTCCCGGGGCCGGGCAGGACCAGCAAGGTCACCGCGGTCATGGTCGGTCCCGGCGGCGCCTGAAACCGGTTCTTTTCACGCATCATTGCCGGCATTCCGTGGTTCATCCCCGCTGACAGGGCGGCCCGGCACTTTTCTTTCCGGGCATTCCCGGCCATCATCCCGGTTCCGCCGACCCTGAGCGATGAGTAATACAGAAAGACCCGACACCATGAGCACTCCCCCCGTTCCCGTTCTCGATCCGGTTTGCACCCTGCAGGTGGAGCTCGGCCCGATTTGCGAGATGGGCCAGGGTCGTGGCGGCCACAGGCGGCTCGTGCCGATCATCGGCGGCAGCGTCGAGGGACCGTTGTTGAGCGGCCGCATTCTCGATCTCGGCGCGGACTGGCAGACCGTGTTTTCCGACGGTTTGGCCGAACTCGACACCCGCTATGCAATGCAGACCCATGACGGGGCCGTCATCGATATCCGCAATTTCGGCTTTCGCCATGGACCTGCCGAGGTGTTGCAGGCGGTCGCGCGCGGCGAGACCGTGGATCCCCGATCCTACTACATGCGCACCCAGGCGCGGCTGGAAACAGGCGACGAACGCTACGCCTGGGTCAACCAAACACTCTTCGTCGGCAGCGGAAGCCGCTTGGCAGACAAGGTCGTGATGTTCCTGTTTGCCATCCGCTAGCTGTCGGTCCGAGCCGCGGGCGCTACAGTCCCGGATAAGTTCTGAAAGCCTTCTTTCCGGGCAGGAATCAGTCCGGAGACAGCAATCTAGCCTCAGCGCGCGGCCAGGATCATGTCCGCCGCCTTCTCCGCGATCATGATCACCGGAGAGGCGGTGTTGCCCGAAACAATTTTCGGCATCACCGAGGCATCGACTATTCGTAAATTCTCGATACCGTGCACACGCAATTGCGCGTCGACCACCGCGCAGTCATCAGACCCCATCTTGCAGGTGCCAACCGGGTGAAAGATCGTGGTGGCGATATTGCCGGCTTCGCGCAGCAGGTCCGCATCTGAATCGATTGCCTTGCCGGGAAGAATTTCTGTCGGCGAATAGGGCTCAAGCGCCCGCGCGGTCATGATCTGACGTGCCTGCCGGATCGATTTGACGGCGACCATCTTGTCGGCTTCAGCGCTGAGATAATTCAGCCTGATGTCGGGCTGACGGACCGGGTCGGCGGAGCTGACATGGCATGATCCGACGCTCTGCGGCCGAAGATTGCAGACCGAGACGGTGATGGCAGGAAAGTCATGCAACGGATCACCCAGTCTGTCGGTCGACAGGGGCTGGACATGGTATTCGAGATCCGGCGTTTCCAGCGACGGGTCGCTTTTGGTGAACATGCCGAACTGGCTCGGCGCCATCGACAGCGGTCCGCTCCGGGAAAGCGCATATTGCAGACCGATCCGGACCTTTCCAATGAGGCTGTTGGCCTGCTCGTTCAATGTCGCGGTGTTCGTGACCCTGAACACCGTTCGTATCTGAAGATGATCCTGAAGGTTCTCGCCAACCCCCTTGAGATCATGAACGACGGGAATGTCCAGGGCTGCCAGATGGTCCGCATTGCCGATGCCCGAGAGCTGAAGCAGCTTGGGCGAATTGATCGCGCCGGCGGCGACAATCACCTCGCACTCTGCATTTGCCGCATAGGTCACGCCGTTGCGCTCGTAGAGCACACCCGTGGCGCGGCGCCCGTCAAAGACGATCTTGCGCGTGTGCGCCTGGGTTATCACACGAAGGTTCTTGCGCCCGCGCGCCGGTTTCAGGAACGCCTTGGCGGCATTCCAGCGCACACCCTTATGCTGGTTGACTTCAAAGAAGCCGGAGCCTTCGTTGGTGCCTGAATTGAAGTCATCGGTCGGCTCTATGCCGAACTCCCTCGCACCTTCCTGCACCGCCTTGAGAATGTCCCAGCTCAACCGCTGCCTGGCCACCTTCCACTCGCCGCCCGAACCGTGGCTGTCGCCGGCTCCGGCGTGATGGTCCTCGCTTTTCTTGAAGTAGGGCAACACATCGTCCCAGCCCCAGCCGGCATTGCCCATTTGCGCCCACTGATCGTAATCGGCAGCCTGGCCACGCATGTAGATCATGCCGTTGACCGAGGTACAGCCGCCCAGCACCTTGCCGCGCGGATAGACCAGTGCACGACCGTTGAGACCGGCCTCCGGGACCGTCTTCATCATCCAGTCGGTGCGGGGATTGCCGATGCAGAACAAGTAGCCGATCGGAACATGGATCCAGTGGTAGTTGTCGCTGCCGCCTGCCTCAAGCAGCAGGACGCGGGTTTTCGGATCTGCCGACAGGCGGTTCGCCAGAACGCAGCCGGCGGTGCCCGCACCGATAATGATGTAGTCATAGCTGCCAACGGCAGCGGCTTTCTCAGGCATCGCGCAACTTGCTCCAGAATTTGCGCAGATCCGCGCCAAGCTCGATGAACAACTGATACCGCCGGTCATAATGATCGCGCAATGCGGGATCGGGCGCGAAGGACTGTTTGGCGCGGGTCATCCTTGCAACTCCTGCCTCGTAGGAAGCGACGACGCCGGCGCCGCATCCGGCCGCGATCGCGGCGCCCAGCGCCCCGGTTTCCTGGCACGCGGCGATGGTGACCGGCTTGCCCAGCCCATCTGCGAAGATCTGCGGCCAAACCGGGCTGCGCGCACCGCCGCCCGAAAGAATG
>JAHJUC010000794.1 GCA_018829385.1 Alphaproteobacteria bacterium | reverse complement strand
TCGAGATCGCTCTGCAATTGACCCAGCGCATCGCGCAGCTGCTGCTGGCTGCGGCCGAGCGCTCCGAGCATGTCCTCAAGCGATTGCTCGCCCTGTCCCTGCTGGCCCTGATCCTGCCCCTGGCCGGGGTTCTGCTGACCCTGCTGCTGGCGGTCACGGCCTTCGCCCGGCTGGCTCTGGCGCTGCCTGTCGGCGCGCATGGTCTCATCCATCAGCTGCTGCTGCTGGCGCATCAGTTCGCCGAGCTTGTCCATCTGCTGGCGCATCGGACCGCCCTGCTGCTGCTGGCGCTGCTGCCGGCCGGCCTGCAGGTTGTTCATCATGCGCTGCAGTTCCTGCAGCATCTGCTGGGCCTGGTCCCGGGCGCCGGAGCGCGCGAGGTTCTCGATCTGGTCGAGCATGTTGTCGAGATCGCGCTGGCGCAGCATGTTTTCGGGCATGGCCTGCTGGTTCTCGCCATTCTGGTTGCCCTGGTTCTGGCGTGCCATTTCGCGCAAATATTCCTGCATGGCCTCGCGCAGCTCATCCATCAGCTCAGCGATCTCTTCATCCGTGGCGCCGTTTTCCAGCGCTTCGGAAAGCGCGTTCTGGGCGTCGCGCAACCGGCGTTCGGCAAGGGACAGGTTGCCGTCCTCCATCTGCAGCGCCACGCCCCACATGTAGTCAATCGCCGCACGCAGGTCGTCATCCGAACGGGCATTCTCCAGCCTGCCCCTGACTGATTGCAGCAGCAGGTAATGGGTGAGGTTGGGGATGGTTTCATCCGGGGCGATGGTCAGCGCGTCATGAAGGTCAAACACCCGCTGCAGATTGTTGGCGTCAAGCGCCAGCACACCGCGCTGCTCGACAACCGCCGCGGCCAGCGGTTCGGAGAAATTCCGGCCGGGAAGCACGGTTTCGAGCGTCTCGCTGCGGCCTTCCTGACCGGCTCCGTCGGTGGCGATGAGCGTGATCCGGACCTTCTGGCCGGCGAGTGGATGCTCGGTCAGATCATGGCTTGCGACAGCCCGGTTGTCGGCAGAGGAACGCCGGGGCAGGCTCAGCCGGTATTTCGGCGGATCAAACAGCGGCCGGGCGTCGGGCGCAGGCTCGGTTGCGGGAACGATCTCGGCTTCCGCTGTGGCAATGCCGTGGTCGTCGGAGAGCGTGTAGTCGAGTTCCAGCGCGCCGTTGGCGGCACGGCGGGGGGATTCGACGAAGGCTGCGACCGGCGGTTCGTCGGGGATCAGGCGAATGGCGAATGCCGTCTCGGACCTGCCGGCGCTGATCTTCAGTTCGCCATCGGCGTCCGGTCTGACTGTCCAGGTTGACACGGTGGCCGGCGCCGCCTGGCTTGCGGATGCGGGGCCTCCCGGTTCAACCGGGTTCAGGGCATCTTCGCCTGCGCCCCAAAGGACCTGAGCATCCGCGGCGCTGCCGCCGATCCGGACGGTGATTTCACTGCCCTCTACGGCCGCGACAGGTTCTCCCTCCGGACGCGCCACACCGGTGAGGAAGACCGGAGCCTGGTTGACATAGGGCGGCGGCGTGATCCAGGCGTCGATGCGGACATCTGGCAGTTGGGCGCCGGAATGGCTGACGAAGGCATCGGACGGCTTGCCGGCGTTTCCGGAGAAGGAATAGCCGAAGGATACGAACAAGAGCAGCGCGATGGCGACGCGGATACCCCATGGATCGCGCTCAGGCAGGCTTGACCGGGGAATGCCGGTTTCGAGCGTCCCGATTTTCTCCGCCATCCGGCGGCGGTGTTCATCCCAGAGTGCGCGGGCGAAAGGGTCGTCCGCCTCGATCTTGTCGTCCTGGGTGGCAATCGCCTGGTTGGCGATGCGGTTTTCGGCTTCCAGCCGTTCATCGATTTCCGCGCGGGTCGGCGGTGTGAAACGGAGCAGCGGCCAGAGCGATGCGATGAAGCCAAGGCCAAACAGGCCGAGAAGCAGCAGCCGCAGCCAATCCGGGACGATGCGGAAAATTCCGAACCAGGAAAAACTGAAATAGAGCGCTGCGACGGCGAGAAGCGGGGCCGACAGCGTCAGAATGCGGCCAAGTGACAGGTTTGCCCGCATGCGAAGGCGGCCAAATGCTACCAGGCGACCAACGTCGGTGTCCGGGCTTTGGGCCTTCCGGCTTTCGGAGTGCGTCTGGCTGCTGTCGGCTTTGCCTGCCATCTCATTTTCCTTCAGCGTCGGAGAAGAAGATAGCAGTCTTTGCGGCCAAGGCGAGGCCTGTGCCAAAAAAGTGAAGCTGGATTGCCGCCCTCAGGGAAAATATCCGTGGGTTCACGTGGCGGCCGGCAGTGGCGCGAAGCTCAATCGAGCCAGTCGGGCACCGAATCCAGGCCGATCAGATCTTCATAGGACGGGCGCGGGCGAACGACGTGGAACCGGTCGCCATTGACCAGCACTTCGGGAACGAGCAGCCGGGTGTTGTAGGTTCCGGACTGGACGGCGCCATAGGCACCCGCCGAGCCGATGGCGATCAGGTCGCCTGCCTTCAGCGCCGACATTTCGCGGTCCTTGGCGATGTAGTCGCCGCTCTCGCACACCGGGCCGACGATATCGGCACGAATGCGCGGCGCACTGGCCGCCGACAGCTTCACCGGCCGGATCTCGTGCCAGGCCTCGTAGAGCGTTGGCCGGATCAGGTCGTTCATGGCGGCATCGACGATGACGAAGGTCTTGTCGCCGCCGTCCTTGATGTAGATGACTTCCGACACCAGCACGCCCGCATTGGCGACAATCAGCCGGCCGGGCTCAAGGATGACCTTGCAGCCCAGATCGCGCAGCCGCGCCTTGACCATCTCGCCATAGGCGTCCGGGTCCGGCGGCGTGGCATTGTCGTCGCGGTAGGGCACGCCGAGGCCGCCGCCGATGTCGAAATGGTCGATAGTGTGGCCGTCGGCGCGCAGCAGGCCGATCAGCTCGACCATCAGCTTCAAGGCGTCGTCGAACGGCTGCAGGTTGGTAATCTGGCTGCCGATATGCATGTCGATGCCGGTGACGCGGACCCCCTCGAGGCTTGCCGCATGGCGATAGACCGCCTGCGCCCGCTGCCAGGAAATGCCGAACTTGTCTTCCTTCTTGCCGGTCGAGATCTTGGCGTGGGTCCTGGCGTCGACATCGGGATTGATGCGGAAGGAGATCGGTGCGACCTTGCCCATGGCAAGCGCGCGGGCATTGAGCACTTCCAGCTCCGGCTCCGACTCGATGTTGAAGCAGTAGATGTCGGCGGCCAGCGCCGCATCCATCTCGCGCACCGTCTTGCCGACGCCGGAAAACATGATCTTCGAGGCCGGGATGCCCGCGGCCAGCGCACGGCGCAATTCGCCTTCGGAGACCACATCGACTCCCGAGCCCAGCCGGGCCAGGGTCTTGAGCACCGCCTGGTTGGAATTGGCCTTCATAGCATAGCAGACCATCGAATCGATGTCGGCGAACGCGCCCGAGAACACCTTGTAGTGACGGCTCAGAGTGGCGGTGGAATAGCAATAGAACGGGGTGCCGACCTGGGCTGCGATGTCGGGCAGGCTGACGTCTTCGGCATGCAGAATGCCATCGCGATATTCAAAGTGGTTCACGTTGCGCGCCTAATCGAGAAGACCGTCGAGGATGAAGGGCCGTTCCCCGGTCGCGGGGGCCGCGGCTTCGCCCGCTGCGGCTTCCGGGACGGGTGTGACGCCGGGGCGCTCGAGATCGCCCCTGCGGCCGCATCCGGTCAGGACCGCGCCCAGCAGGGCCACTGCGCATATCGTTTTGATCCAGACGCCGGTCGTCATTCGCTGTTCCTCATCCTTGCCTGCGCCGTTTTCGATGCGCAGGGCTTACACACCTGGTTTCGGCATACAAGTTTTTGGCGCAAAGTGCACCCGGTTTGTCCGCCAAACCCTAAGCCAATGCGCTAGTTGCGAGAGCGCCACCAGGCAATCTGCTTGCGGACCTGCGAAGGCGCGGTGCCGCCAAAGCTCTGGCGGCTGGCGACCGAGGCCTCAACCGTCAGCACGTCGAAGATGCCTTCGGTGATCGCGGGGTTGATGGTCTGCAGATCGGCAAGCGACAGTTCGGCCAGTTCGCAGCGTTTGTCCTCAGCCATGGCCACAGCACGGCCGGTGGCGTGGTGGGCGTCGCGGAACGGCAGGCCCGCCTCGCGCACCAGCCAGTCGGCAAGATCTGTCGCCGTCGAGTAGCCGGATCCGGCCGCCTTGCGCATCTGGTCGGCCCGGATTTCCATGTCCCTGACCATGCCGGTCATGGCGGCAATCGACAGTTCCAGGCTTTCGGCTGCGTCGAAGACCTGTTCCTTGTCTTCCTGCATGTCCTTGGAATAGGCGAGCGGAAGCCCCTTCATGATGGTCAGAAGTGCGATGAGCGAGCCGTTGATGCGGCCGGTCTTGGCGCGCACAAGTTCAGCGGCGTCGGGGTTCTTCTTCTGCGGCATGATCGAGGAGCCGGTGGAAAAGGCATCCGAAAGCCGGACAAAACCGAATTGCGGCGTCGACCAGATGACGATTTCCTCGGCCAGGCGCGACAGGTGAACGGCGCAGATCGAGGCGAGCGAGAGGAATTCGAGGGCAAAATCACGGTCGGATACGGTATCGATCGAGTTGCGGGTAGGCTCGCGGAAGCCCAGGGCCTTCGCGGTCATTTCGCGGTCGATCGGAAAGCCTGTTCCGGCAAGGGCGGCTGCGCCGATCGGGCTCTCGTCCATGTGCTCGATGGCGTGGCGGACGCGCTGGCGGTCGCGGCCGAACATCTCGACATAGGCCATGCAGTGATGGCCGAAGGTGACGGGCTGGGCCGACTGCAGGTGGGTGAAGCCCGGCATGACCGTGTCGGCATGCTGTTCGGCCTTGTCGAGAAAGGCGGTGATCAGCCTTGTCAGTGCCGCTTCGGTGCGGCCCAGCTCTTCCTTGACCCAGAGACGGAAGTCGAGCGCCACCTGGTCGTTGCGCGAGCGGGCAGTGTGCAGCCGTCCCGCCGCCGGGCCGATCAGTTCGGCAAGCCGCGACTCGATGTTCATGTGGATGTCTTCGAGCTGGCGCGAGAAGACAAACCGGCCTTCCTCGATCTCTGACAGGATCGTGTTCAGTCCGTGAGTAATCTTGTCGCAGTCCTCGGCCGAAATTATGCCAGTCTTGGCAAGCATGGCCGCATGTGCGAGGGAACCGCGGATGTCCTGGGCATAGAGCTTGCGGTCGAAATCGATACTGGCGTTGATTTCCTCCATGATGGCGTCTGGTCCGGAGGCAAATCGGCCGCCCCACATCTGGTTTGACGCCTGTTTGTCCTTATCTGTCGACATGAGCCTGCCTTGGAGTTTGTCATGAGCCAATCGCGCAAAAGCCTTTCCACCGGAGCCCTGGTTGCAATCGCGATTGCGCTGGGCGCCGTTGTCGGGGCTGCCGGGATATACTGGAAAGCATCGCCCTCTGGCAATGCGCCGGCCACGGAAAGTCTCCTGGCTGCCGGTGGCGCTGCCTGCAAGGCAGACCTGGAGACGCTGGCGACGCTGAAACCGCTGGCCAGGGGCGAGGTGGCGGCGATGGCCGTTCGGGAGGAGCCGACAGCCCTTCCGGAGCTGGGCTTCGTGTCCGCGGAAGGCGAGGCGCTGACGCTCGCCGATTTCAAGGGCCAGGCGCTGCTTGTCAACCTGTGGGCGACCTGGTGCGCGCCTTGCCGCGCGGAAATGCCGGCGCTGGCCGAATTGCAGGCGGAACTGGGCGGCGATGATTTCAAGGTCCTGGCGATCAACATCGACACCGGCGACGTGGCCAAGCCGAAGGCGTTTCTCGACGAGATCGGCGTCTCCAACTTGGGCCTCTACCGCGACGCCAGCATGGGCGTGTTCAACACGCTGAAGAAGGAAGGGCTCGCCTTCGGGCTGCCGGTGACGCTGATGATCGGCAAGGACGGCTGCATGCTGGGCGCCATGAACGGACCGGCGGAATGGGCCAGCACGGACGCCAAGGCCCTGGCCGGAGCTCTCAAGGGTTTGTAAAAATTCGGGCGCAGACGGGAGTTCCCGTCCGCGCCCTTGCGGTTCGTCCTGGGAGGGCGAAGTCTTAGTTGAAGGCGCAACCCGGCTTGACGCCCAATTTCTTGAAGATGATGGCCGCCGGGCAGAATCCGGTGAAGGCGGACTGGATCAGGTTGAGACCGACAAACACGGTCAGGAAGAACCAGTAGGGCGACACGTAGACGCCCAGAGCCACCGACAAGAGAACCATGAAGCCGGCGAATGCCAGAATAATGCGATCAAGCGCCATTTCGATTTCCTTCGTTTGCGATCGGGCGTTGCCCGCGCCGCTGGGCTTCCAGCGGCCTCCATGGCGGATATATAGCAATTAAAAATGCTATATTCAATATGTTTTATATAAATGATCTGGCTTATTGATATCAGTCTTCGCTATATCGCGGCGGCAGGGTTGGAAGGGTGATGAGCTCAGCCGCCAATCCGCGTGCGGGTGTCGGGCTTGCGCCGGATGTGCAGGGTCTTGACCACGCGGGCAACGGGATCGCCGTTCCGGTTGACGATCTCGACCGGGAACGGCCGGAGATAGGCGTCGCCTTCGGACCGGGTGTTGGCGCGAATGTCGTCGAGGTCTGCTTCCGTCAGCCTGAAGCTTGCCGAGACGATGCCGCGACCGGGCCTTAGAAAGTCGATCTCGGCGGACTTGTCCCAGACGGTGTAGCTGCGATCGAGATTGCGCATCACCATCATCATCCAGAACGGGTCCGTCATGGCAAACAGCGAGCCGCCAAAGTGACAGCCGACATAGTTCATGTTGTAGAACAGCTCGCTCAGTTCGACATCGACCGAGCGGAAATCGTCGCCGATGTGGCGGATCCGGATGCCGGAAAACAGCAGTGGCGGCCACAGATTCATGCCGCGGCGGAGGGTATTGGCATTCATTGGAAGGTCTAGCGTGTCGGGACGGGCGTCTCGCCGCGATAGTCATAAAACCCGCGGCCCGACTTGCGGCCAAGCCAGCCGGCCTCGACATATTTGACCAGCAACGGGCAAGGCCGGTACTTCGAATCCGACAGTCCGTCATGCAGCACCTGCATGATCGAAAGACAGGTATCCAGCCCGATGAAATCGGCCAGTTGCAGCGGTCCCATCGGATGGTTGGCCCCAAGCTTCATGGCCGTATCGATGGCTTCCACCGAGCCGACGCCCTCATAGAGCGTATAGATCGCCTCGTTGATCATCGGCAGCAGGATCCGGTTGACGATGAAGGCCGGGAAGTCCTCGGCAACGGTGATCGTCTTGTCGAGCGAGTCGATAAAGGCGCGTGCGGTCTTGAAGGTGGTCTCCTCGGTGGCGATGCCGCGCACCAGCTCGACCAGTTTCATCACCGGAACCGGGTTCATGAAATGAATGCCGATGAAGCGCTCCGGCCGGTCCGTCGCGGACGCCAGGCGGGTGATCGAGAGGGACGAGGTGTTGGTGGCGAGAATGGCCTCCGGATTGAGCAGAGGGCAGAGCTGCTGGTAGATCTTGCGCTTGACGGTCTCGTCCTCGGTGGCGGCCTCGATGACGAGATCCATCGCCGCCAGGCCGCTCATGTCAGGCGCGAACTGGATCCGCCCCAGCGCAGCCTCGCGTTCGGCTTCGGTGGTCTTGCCGGATGCGACCTGGCGGGCCAGGTTGCCGCTTATGGTGGCCAGCATCTCCTGAAGCGTGTCGGCGGAGACGTCATGGACATAAACGTCGTAGCCCGCCATGGCGCAGACATGGGCAATGCCGCCGCCCATCTGACCCGCGCCGATAATGCCCACACTCTTGATCTGGTTGCCCATTTGTCCCGCCTGACTGATTTAGGATGCCGCCGGGTGCATTGATGTGAGCCTGCCCGGATCTCCAACGTAAATGGCCGGGTTGGAGACGTCCAGCCCGGCCATTGATCATGCCGTCAAAATGTGACGGTTCAAAGCGCTTTTTCGAGCTCCGGCAAGGCCTCGAATAGGTCAGCGACCAGCCCGTAGTCGGCGACCTGGAAGATCGGCGCCTCCTCGTCCTTGTTGATGGCGACGATGACCTTGGAGTCCTTCATGCCGGCGAGGTGCTGGATGGCGCCGGAAATGCCGCAGGCGATGTAGAGATCGGGAGCGACAACCTTGCCGGTCTGCCCGACCTGCCAGTCGTTCGGGGCGTAGCCGGCGTCGACAGCCGCGCGGGACGCACCAACGGCGGCGCCGAGCTTGTCGGCCACCGGCAGGATGACTTCCTGGAACTTCTCCGACGAGCCGAGCGCGCGGCCACCCGAGATGATGATCTTGGCGGAGGTCAATTCGGGACGATCGCTTGCGGCAATCGCGTCCTTGACGAAGGACGAGAGGCCCGGATCGCCGGCCGAGGAAACGCTCTCGACCGAGGCCGAGCCGCCTTCACCGGCCGCCGAGAACGACGCGGTGCGCACGGTGATGACGCGCTTGGCGTCGGACGACTTCACCGTCTGCAGGGCGTTGCCGGCATAGATCGGACGCTTGAACGTGTCGGTTGCGATGACTTCGATGATATCGGAGATCTGCATGACATCGAGAAGGGCCGCAACCCGCGGCATGACGTTCTTGCCCGACGTGGTGGCAGGCGCCATCAGCGTGTCGTAGCTGCCGGCAAGCGAGACCACCAGGGCTGCAAGCGGCTCGGCGAGCCGGTTGGCATATTCGTCGCCTTCGGCGTGCAGCACCTTGGAGACGCCGTCGAGCTTGGCTGCCGCGTCGGCGGCTGCCTTGGCGTTCTTGCCGGCAACCAGCACGTGGACGTCGCCGCCGATCTTGGACGCGGCGCTGACAGCCTTTGCGGTCTGGTCGGACAGCGAAGCGTGGTCGTGTTCGGCTACAATGAGAATGGCCATGATAGTGTCTTCCTTTCCCGCGCTTACAGCACGCCAGCTTCGTTCTTGAGCTTGTCGACGAGTTCGGCAACGGAGCCGACCTTGACGCCTGCCTTGCGGCCGCCCGGTTCCTCGGTCTTGATCACCTCGAGGCGCGGTGCGATGTCGACGCCGTAATCAGCGGCGGTCTTCTTGTCGAGCGGCTTCTTCTTGGCCTTCATGATGTTGGGCAGCGAAGCGTAGCGCGGCTCGTTGAGGCGCAGATCGGTGGTGACGATGGCCGGCAGCTTGACCGAAATGGTCTGCAGGCCGCCATCGACCTCGCGGGTGACGTTGGCCGAGCCGTCGCCGATTTCGACCTTGGAGGCGAACGTGGCCTGGCTCCAGCCGAGCAGGGCCGAGAGCATCTGGCCGGTCTGGTTGGCGTCGTCGTCGATGGCCTGCTTGCCGAGAATCACCATGTCCGGGCTTTCCTCGCCGACAACACCCTTGAGGATCTTGGCGACGGCAAGCGGCTCGACCAGCGTGTCGGCCTCGACCAGGATCGCCCGGTCGGCGCCCATGGCGAGCGCGGTGCGCAAGGTTTCCTCGGCCTTGGCCGGTCCGATGGAAACGGCGATCACTTCGGTGGCCTTGCCGGCTTCCTTGAGCCGCAGGGCTTCCTCGATGGCGATTTCGTCAAACGGATTCATCGACATCTTCACATTGGCGAGATCGACGCCGCTGCCATCTGGCTTGACCCGGATCTTGACGTTGTAGTCAACAACCCGCTTGACCGGCACGAGAATTTTCATCGGTTTGCCTTCCTCACTTTGCTAGGCCTCACTGTTTCGGCCGTGTCCTGATCAACCCGGACCGTCCCGGCACCAGGCCGTTCATCCTGATTTTGCCTGTGTCGCCGCCACCCGGATAGCCGATTGGCGACATGGATACGCGATTTTTCTCCAAATTCAATCGCAACCGCACAGGAGATTTTGCAACGCGAAATAAATGACGTTTACGTCCGCGTCAATTCTGCGTCCCTGCTGCTACCTTCCCCACTTCGGCGGCGGCGTTTGGGAAGCGGCTTTTTCGGGAATGATTTGCGGGTTCTTGTGCACAACCGCCCGCGGACTGTCGATGGTCCGGTCGAACAACGGCACGCCCGACCGCCTGAAGAACAGCACCAGCACCGCGCCGCAAAGGATGCCGCCGACATGGGCTGCCCATGAGACCTCGCCGCCGATATCGGTCACGACCATGATGAACTGGAAAACCACCCAGAACAGCAAGGGTATGAAGGCGGGCAGCGGCAGCGGAATCCGGCCAAGCACCAGGACCCAGACCCTGACCTTCGGATGCAGCATGAGATAGGCGGCGACTATGCCTGCCACCGCGCCGGACGCGCCGATGAGCGGGCTTTCGGAATCGGGCAGAAGCAGCCCGTGGGCGAAGGCGCCGGCGGCGGCGCAGGCGAAATAGAAGATCAGGAACTTGATGTGCCCCATGGCGTCCTCGACATTGTCGCCGAAAACCCACAGGAAGATCATGTTGGAGCCCAGGTGAAGCAGGTTTCCGTGCAGGAAGCTGTAGGTCACATAGGTCGCGTCCTCAGGCACCAGGACCAGTGACGGCTGCAGTTCGGCGATGTCATTGACGACGGAGGGGATGAAACCCAGGCCGAGAACGGCGGCTGTGGTGAAGTCGCTGTCCGCGCCTGCGAGCTCGGTGATCCCCCAGACCAGAGCATTTATAATGATCAGCGACCATGTCACCCATTGCAGCTTGATGTGTTTGAGGTCGTTGGAATCATGCAGGGGTATGAACATAGCGGGGTTCCCGTTTGGCCGGTCCGGCTCTCAGGCCATGATGGCAAAGACTAGCGGTTTTTGCCGGGAACCCAAAGCACATCCGTCCGGCCGTGATCGTTGACCCAGCGCGCGGCGACGAAAAAGAAATCCGACAACCGGTTGGCGAAGCGGATGGCGGCCGGGTTGACCGTTTCATTCTCCTGTGCGGCAAGCTGCACGATCAGCCGTTCGGCGCGGCGCGACACGGTGCGGGCGAGGTGCAGATGCGCCGAAGCCGGCGTTCCGCCCGGCAGGACAAAGGAGCGCAGCGGCTCGAGATCGGCGTTGAGGCGATCGATATCGGCCTCTATGCGTTCCACCTGCGCATCGACAATCCGCAAGGGTTCATAGTCGAGCTTCTCGCCGGTGTCAGGCGTGGCGAGGTCGGCGCCGAGATCGAAGCAATCGTTCTGGATCCGCATCAGCATGGCATCGAGGTCCGGCTGGTCGCCGGTGTGAAGCCGCGCCATACCGATGACGGCGTTGGTTTCGTCCACCGTTCCGTAGGCCTCGATCCTCAGGTCGTATTTCGGCCGCCGCTCTCCCGCCACCAGGCCTGTGGTGCCGTCATCGCCGGTTCTGGTGTAGATCTTGTTGAGTTTGACCATGGGACAAGCCTTCCGGGTTGAAGTGCGGGTGGACTGTTGCGGAAGCCGGCAGGATCAGCGGCCGCCGCCGGTGAGCCACAGCGTGGCGACAATCAGCACCACGGCAATGAACTGAAGCAGCACGCGCATCTGCATCAGCTTGTTGGACAGGTTGCCGGAACCGCCGCGCGCCATGTTGACGAGGCCGCGCACCAGAACGGCCGCCACGGCCAGCATGACGATGATGGACAGGACATAGGTTACGGACGACATCGGCTGATTTCCTTGTGACGAATTCGGGGTTGCGAATTTCGGGTTGGAACATAGGGTTTTCTGCTGGCAAGTCCATCGGAACGGGATGATCAGTCCTTAGTGGCGAGCCATGGGTAGAACAGGCTTGCCGGCAGCAGCCTGCGGGCAATAGTCCCCAGTCTTGCCTCTCGCGTTACCGTGTAGTGATAGCGCGGGCGCGGGGATGTGAGTGCGTGGCGCAGCACCTTGTGGACTGCGTCGGGCCCGAGCTTGCCGCTGTCTGAACGTTCCTGCTTTTCGAGACGGCGCAATTGTGCCTGGTAATCCTGCCGGTGCACGGAATTTTCAATGTCTATGTTGTTGTAGAAATGTCTCAGCGCATTGGCCCTGAACCTGCTCTTGATTGCGCCGGGCTCTATCAGGCTTAAGTGAATGTCGGTGCCTTCAAGCTCCATCGCCAGCGTTACCGACAGGCCTTCAAGCGCATGCTTGGAGGCGTTGTAGGCGCCGCGGAAGCGCATCGGAACGAGGCCGAGGATCGAGGAGCACTGGACGATGCGGCCATGCCCCTGCGCCCGCATCACCGGGATCACCCGCCGGGTCAGATCGTGCCAGCCGAAGAAGTTGGCCTCGAACTGGGCCCTGAGCGCATCGACCGGGAGATCCTCGACCGCACCGACCTGGCCGTAGCCGCCATTGTTGAACAGCGCGTCGCAGCGTCCGCCGGT